>JAJUJN010000118.1 GCA_029265335.1 Alcaligenaceae bacterium | reverse complement strand
TTTCGGCCTGCAAGCGCGCCAGCGCCTCGCGCAGGGGCGAAAAACTGTAGCCGTAGCGCTCCTTGAGCGCTTCGAACCTCAGCGGCACATCGGGCCGCAGAGTGCCATTGAGAATGTCGCGACGCAGGTTGCGATACGCTTGCTCCGACAGCGGCAACGGCCGTGGCGGTACTTCGGTCAAACTTACCGGGGTATCCACGTCAGCAGGATTTGAAGAGAGTGTAGAAAGCGAGTTGGGCATGGAATTGCCAAGTTGCAAGAGTCTGTGCCATACTGCCACAGACGATTTTCGAAAATCAATAGATTATCGTAAATTCTCATTTAACTCATCCCCGGGTCGGCTTGCTACCAGTTGCCGTCCCTGTACGGAGGACGCCATGCGCGAAGATAGTCCCGGCCGTGCCAACGTGGCCGACACCCCCGAGCTCGAAGCCTATTACAAGGAACTGGAGAAGCTCGAGGCCGGTGCGCTCTGGACAGTGGCCAATGCTATCGAACCGTGGTACCCGCAACCGGAATCGGTGCCGGTACTGTGGAAATACGACGAACTACGCCCGCTCGTGGGTAAAGCACCCGACCTGGTGCGGCCCGAAGACGCTGGGCGCCGTGTGGTCATGCTGGTGAACCCCAACCGCAAGCACCTCAGTGCCGCAGTGGGCTTGCTTTACACCGGCATCCAGATCATGAACCCGGGCGAGCGGGCCTCCGCTCACAAGCACGCCGCCAGCGCGCTGCGTTTCATCATGGAAGGCAGTGGCGCCTACACCATTGTTGATGGTGAAAAAATGACGCTCGGCGCCCGCGATTTCGTGCTGACGCCGGTAGGCACCTGGCACGAGCACGGCGTCGACGAAGACGGCGCCCAGTGCGTGTGGCAAGACGGCCTCGACATCCCGCTCATGAACACGCTCGATGCCAACTTCTACGCGGTGCACGAGAACCTGCATCAAGATCAAACCGTACCGATCAACAGCAGCTACGCTGCCTACAGCGGCGGTTGGATCCAACCCGCGTTCCTGCGGCAGAACTGGAAGAAGCCGTATTCGCCCATGCTGAAGTACCCCTGGGAGCCCACCTACGAAGCCTTGCTCAAGGCCGAGAAGCTGCACGAAGGCTCACCTTACGACGGCATCCTGATGGAATACGTCAACCCCGTTACTGGTGGCCCCGTCATGCCCACCATGGGTGCTTCCATGCAGTTGCTGCGTCCGGGCCAGCGCACCAAGGCGCACCGCCACACCGGTTCGTTTGTGTACCAGGTGGCCAAAGGCCAGGGCTATTCCGTGATCAACGGCAAGCGCTTCGACTGGAAAGAAAAAGACATCTTCGTGATCCCCTCCTGGGCGATCCACGAACACGCCAACCTGTCTGAAAGCGACGACGCCTGCCTGTTCACCTTCAACGACCTGCCGGTGATGCGCGGTCTCAGTCTGTACGTGGAAGAGGCCTATACCGAGAACGACGGTCATCAGGTGATCGAAAACTGATTCCACCGCCGCGCTCCTGCCTCTCGCACCACAGCGAATGCAAGAGCGCAATAAACGTTAACGGCCAAGGCAGCCTCGGCCCCCAGCTGCAGGCGCCACGCCGATTTTTTCCGCATTCAACCTATCCATAAGGAGTTCGTCTTGAAGCTTGTCACTTACCAGCGCCAGAATGAAGACCGCCTGGGCGCGGTGGTCGATGATCAGGTGATCGACCTGGTCGATCTCGCCAAGGCTGGCGGCAAATCGCTGCCCGCCACCATGCTCGAGTTCATCCAGCAAAGCCCGGCCGCTCTCGACACCGCGCGTGCGCTGCTGGCCGAGCATCAGAACAACTGGCCTGCCAACGTGAGTCAGCCTCTGGCCGATACCCGTCTGCTGGCGCCCCTGCCCCGTCCGCCCAAAGGAATCTTCGGCGTGGGCCTCAACTATGCCAAGCACGTGGATGAGTCCAGCCGCACGATGGACACCGATGCCAACATGCCCACCCACCCGGTGATCTTCGTCAAGCCCGCCACCGCTGTGATCGGCCCCAACGAAGCCATCGAGCACAACCCGCGCATCACCCAGCAACTCGACTGGGAGGCCGAGCTCGGCGTGGTCATGGGCCGCAAGGCACGTGGCGTGAGCGAAGACGAAGCCATGGATTATGTCTTCGGCTACACCATCGTCAACGACGTGTCCGCCCGCGACGCACGTCATGGTGGCCAATGGTGCTTTGCCAAGGGGCAAGATACCTACTGCCCCATGGGCCCCTGGATCGTCACCGCCGACGAGATCGAAGATCCGCACAACCTCGATCTCAAACTCACGATCAACGGCGAAGAAAAGCAGAACAGCAACACCAAGTACATGTACTTCAAAACGCCGCGCCTCATTTCCCATCTGGCATCCGGCATTACACTGGAACCGGGTGATGTGATTGCCACCGGCACCCCCGAAGGTGTGGGCATCAGCTACACCCCGCCGCAGTTCATGAGCGACGGCGACGTCTGCGAAATCACCTTTGAGGGCATTGGCACGCTGCGCAACCCTGTGAAGGAAATCTAAGCACCGCTGCCCGTGCTTCAGCGCGGCCCCCGTGGGCTGCGCCTTTTGTATGACCCCAGAGCGGGCATCTTGCGGGTGCCCGCTTTTCGCCATTTTTCTTGAGGCAAAGCATGAGTGATACTTTCCGTGCTGCCGTGGCCCAACTGGCCTCCAATCCGTATGATGCCGATGCCGCCACCGAGAGCGCCGTACGCGCCATCCACGAGGCGGCCGACAACCAGGCGCGTTTGCTGGTCTTCCCCGAAGCCTTTCTGGGCGGCTACCCCAAAGGCGCGTCGTTCGGCACGCCGGTAGGCATGCGCAAGCCCGAGGGCCGCGAAGCGTTCCGCCGCTATTTCGAGGCGGCTATCGACGTGCCAGGGCCGCAAACCGAACGGTTGGCCGAAGCCACTGCCGCTACTGGCATGTTCGTGGTCATGGGCGTAATCGAACGCGCCGGTGGCACCCTCTACTGCACTGCGCTGTTCTTCGACGGCAAGAATGGTTTGGTAGGAAAGCACCGCAAACTCATGCCCACCGGCGCCGAGCGCCTGATCTGGGGCTTCGGCGATGGCTCCACCATGCCGGTGTTCAACACCTCCTTGGGCCGCATTGGTGCAGTCATCTGCTGGGAAAACTACATGCCCATGCTGCGCATGCATATGTACAACGAGGGAATTTCGCTGTATTGCGCGCCCACGGCCGACGATCGCGACTCCTGGGTGCCCAGCATGCGCCACGTGGCGCTGGAAGGCCGCTGCTATGTGCTCACGGCTTGCCAGCACATTCGCCGTGGAGCCTACCCGGCCGACTATCAATGCGAGCTGGGCGACGACCCCGACACCGTACTCATGCGCGGCGGCAGCGCCATCATCGACCCTCTCGGCAATGTGCTGGCGGGGCCCGACTTCGATGGTGAATGCATACTCTACGCCGATATCGATCCCAACCAGATCGTGCGCGGCAAGTACGACTTCGACGTAGCCGGCCACTATTCGCGCTCCGACGTCTTTCAACTGCGCGTCGACACCCGGCCCAAATCGCCCGTGATCACCGACGACCTGAACTGAGCCCGTCCATGCAATTCGATATGCGCGCGCTGCCTGAGCGGGAGCGCTACAAAATCCTGACTGCCAGTGTTACGCCACGCCCCATCGCGTGGATCAGCTCACAATCGCTCGATGGCGTGCGCAACGCCGCGCCCTACAGCTTCTTCAATGTGATGGGCGCTGCGCCTCCGGTGGTAGCCATTGGCATCCTGCCGCACGACGAGCAGCGCTTCAAGGATTCGGCCCGCAACATCATCGATACCGGCGAGTTCGTCGTGAACCTGGTGTCCAACCAGCTCGCCGAAGCCATGAACCTGACCTGCATCGATGCGCCCGCCGACGTCGATGAGCTCGCCTTGGCCGAGCTTGAAACGGCGCCGGGCGAAGTGGTGGCGGCGCCGCGCATTTTGGCAGCGCCGGTCTCGCTCGAATGCCGCAATCTGTCGTCGATCGTCACCGGTCCGCGCCAGATGGTGGTGCTGGGTGAGGTGGTCATGGCCCATATCCAAGACGAATTCGTGCTCAATCCTGAGCGCCGTCACATCGACACGCCCAAGCTCGATCTTGTCACTCGCCTGCATGGGGCAGGTTGGTATGGCCGACAACCCGAACTCTTCCAAATGGAGCGTCCCAAATGGAAAGAGTGGGCGCCCGAGCACCCCGACCTCGTGGCGGCAGCCACCCGCAAGCCCGACTGAGCGCGCCGGCATCATGCGCTAAGATGCCGCCATGAGCGCTCCCTCTTCCGAATACGATGTCGCCGTGGTGGGCACGGGTATAGCCGGCCTGGCTGCCGCGCTGGCCCTGGCCCGCAACTCATGCCGGGTGGTGCTGATCGGCCCCCGCCAGGCCCTGCCCCCGGGCGGCAATCACTACCATCCCCGGGTTTATGCCATTTCTCCCGCCAGCCGACAGCTGCTCGACCGGCTGGGAGCCTGGGCGGCCATGCCTGCCGAGCGACGCGCGCCGGTCGACGCCATGCTGGTCTACGGCGACCGCGGCAGCGCCGTAGAGCTGCAGGCCTGGCATGCTGGTCAGGCCGATCTGGCTGAAATCGTGGAAGCCACCGAATTGGAGCGAGGGCTGCGCAATGCGCTCCAGGTGTTTGGCGTGCCCTGGATCGAGGCCGAGTTTCAAGGCTTGTCGCGCCAGGTCAACGACCCTCGCCATCAAATTCAACTGAGCGATCGAAGCCAAGTGCGGGCCGCCTTGCTCGTGGCCGCCGACGGCGCGCGTTCCGCCGTGCGTCAGGCCGCGGGTTTCGAGCTGCGTCAGCGCTTCTACGACGCCACGGGATTGGTGGTTCACCTCAACGCCGAGCTGCCACACCAGGGCCGCGCCATGCAATGGTTCACGGCAGATGGCATTTTGGCCTTGCTGCCCATGCCCGACACCACCGAAGGGCCGCAGGTGTCCATGGTGTGGTCGTTGCGCAGCGCGCAAGCGGAGCATCTGCTTTCGCTGGGTCAGAACGAGCAAGCGGTACACCTCACGCAACGCCTGCATACCGTCACCAACAACATACTGGGCACATTGCAGCCGCGCACGTCGTTGCGCGGCTTTCCGCTCGCCTTGCAACAAACGCCCGTGCTGGCGCATAACGGGGTGGCGCTCGTGGGCGACGCTGCCCATGTGGTGCACCCGCTGGCGGGGCAAGGTCTTAACCTCGGGCTGGGCGACGTACACGCTCTAGCGCAGGCAGTGGCCGAACGCGAACCCTGGCGTTCGGCGGGCGACGAACGTGTGCTGCGTCGCTATGCGCGTGCCCGCGCCGAGCCGCTGGTTGCCATGCGCCTGGCCACCGATGGGCTGTACCATCTTTTCGACATCCCTGCTCCCCCGTTGGCCTGGCTGCGCAACACGGGCATGCAAGTGGTCAATCAAATGCCCTGGCTCAAGCGCCAGCTCATTCGGCACGCGTCGGGCTTTTGAACCCACGCCTTGTTGCCCCAGTTAGCCAACGACTTGAACCTTCCACATTCAAACCCCCTCCGGAACCCATATGATGCCGTCATTTTTTCAAGCCTTCACCTCGCGCGGTCGTCAACTTCTTGGGGCCATGGCCCTCGTGTTGCCTACCTTCGCGGTCGCCCAGGCCGATGCCTCGCGCGAGGTGGAACAACGTTTCACCCAACAGTTCTCGAATGTGCCAGTCACGGCCGTTCGGCCGACACCTTACGACGGCCTGTATGAAATCCAGGTGGGCAATACGCTGCTCTACGCCGACGAAGCCGTGAGCTTTGTGCTGGAGGGCAACCTGATCGATGCGTCCACCCGCAGCAACGTGACCGCGCAGCGCCAGGAGCAGATCAACACCATCGATTTTGCCGAGCTGCCCATGGAGCTCGCCTTCGAGCAGCGACGTGGCGACGGCAGTCGGGTCATTGCTCTGTTCGAAGACCCCAACTGCGGCTATTGCAAGCAGTTGCGCCAGACGCTGCAGCAGGTCGACGACATCACCATCTACACCTTCATGTATCCCATTCTGTCGGCGGATTCACACACCAAGGTGGAATCGGTCTGGTGTGCCGACGAACGCGGCACCGTGTGGGACGACTGGATGCTGAACGGCATCACTCCGCCCACCCTGCAATGCGACGCACCGTTGGATGACCTCGTTGCCCTGGGGCGTCAGTACAACGTGCGTGGCACGCCTACCATGTTCTTTGCCGATGGCACCCGGGCCACGGGAGCACTGCCTGGGCCAATGCTGGAGCAACGCCTGAATCGGGCGGATGATTGATCGCACCGGTCCGCTCCAGACTCACCGCGGCGTGATTGCCATGGTTCGTTTCGGCATCACGGCACGGTTGTTTCTCGCCATCCTTGTCACGTCGCTCGCCGTGGCGCTGGCCATGGCGATGGCCGTGCGCTATAGCTTTCACACCGGGTTCACACAATACCTGGAAGAGCGCGACACCCAGCGTGCCACTTTGTTGGCCGGCACGCTCACCGAGCTCTATCAGGAACACGGCAGCTGGGCCTTTTTACGCAACGAGCCCCGCTTATGGTGGCGCACTCTACGG
>JAJUJN010000103.1 GCA_029265335.1 Alcaligenaceae bacterium | reverse complement strand
GCCTCGGCCGCCAACGCCGCCATCGATCACATGCGCGACTGGGTGCTCGGCTCGAACGGCGAATGGGTCACCATGGGCGTGCCCTCCGACGGCTCCTACGGCATTCCCGAGGGCATCATCTATGGTGTTCCGGTCACCACTGCCAACGGTGAATACACGCTCGTCAAAGACCTCGAGATCGACGACTTTTCGCGTGAGCGTATGAATCTCACGCTGAAGGAGCTCGAGGAAGAGCGCGACGGCGTGAAAGACCTGCTCAAGTAAACGGCGCGAGTAAGCGGCGCGAACTATTCCGTGAGGGGACAACGCCGCTGATGGATCGTCACTCTCACTACGCGCAAGCGTCGACCGGGGGCTTCCGAAGTATTGCGACGTCATCCCGGCGGAGATCCGGGACCTCGCTTCCAGGCGCCACTTCGACGCGTGTTCGCACGGCATTCACAGAGAGCCGCGTTGACACCGCATGACGCCAGCATTTAGGCGGGCGCCGCGCCTCGCGCTTCGAGCGCGGGGCAGTCGGCGGGTGCTGTTTGAGCCCTGAAGCGCCACTGGCGCACAAGGGCGAGTTCACCCGCCGCCGTGCTCGAAGCGTGAGGCAAGGGCAATCCGAAGGACCGCCCGACGGGCTGGCGGCATGCGGTGTCAACGTGGCGCCTACGAAGTGACGCCTGTCGAACCCGACGTCAACTTTCGACACTAACCAGTGTGAGATCTTCCACACGGAATACCTGACGCAGGTAGGCCAGAAAGGTTTCATCGACATGCATGGCCTTGCCTGGCGTATCCGACAGCTTGGCTACGGGCTGGCCATTGCAGTGCACGAGTTTCATCACGATGTTCAGCGGCTCCAGGCCCACATCGTTGGTGAGATGCGTGCCGATGCCGAAGCCGAGCTGGATGCGATCGCAAAAATGGTCGTAAATGGCCAGGGCTCGGTCGAAATTGAGGCCATCCGAAAACACCAGACGTTTGCTACTGGGGTCTATCCGCAGCTTGGCATAATGCTGCAAGGCCTTTTCACCCCACACGAAAGGGTCGCCGGAGTCGTGGCGCAGGCCGTCGAATAGCTTAGCGAAGTAAAGATCGAAGTCGGCCAGGAATGCGTCCATGCCTACCACGTCGGTGAGGGCAACGCCGAGGTCGCCGCGGTATTCCTGCACCCAGTCTTCGAGGGCGGCCTTTTGAAAATCGCGCAAACGAACGCGCTGCGCCTGGTACGACTGCAGATATTCATGGGCCATGGTGCCGATAGGCACCAAATCGAGCTCCCGCGCCAAGGCCACGTTGGACGTGCCTTTGAAATATTCCGGAACCGCCGCTTTCAGGGTGGAAAGCAGCTCGTGCTGCCATTCTCGTGAGTAACGGCGACGCACCCCAAAATCGAAGAACTCGAAAGGATGACGTCGTTGCTGCCAACGCGGTTGCTGGTCGAGGCGTTGCAAGCGCTCCACCTTCTGCGCCAACCGGCGCCGGCCCTCAGCCAGTGCGCGCGATGCATCGAACTGGCGAAAATACAGCTCATTGACGATGGCCAGCACATAGATTTCAAAACCCATCACGTGCACTTGAGGCCCCCGCGCTTCGATCTCGAGCAGATCGCCCGTGGTAGACACGTGAATGAAGTTGCGCTGGAAATGAAAAATGCGCAGGAAGTCGATGAAGTCCGACTTCATGAATCGCAGGCTCGCCAGATATTCGAGTTCGTCTTCCTTGAAGCTGAGTTCACATAGAGCATCGAGCTCGGCGTTGACTTGGTCGGCCAGGTTCGCCAGTGGAAACTCGGGCTGGTTTCGACAAACGAAGCGGTACACCGCCTGGTTCTCAGGGTGCCGATGCAGCATGGCTTGCCACATGGTGAATTTATAGAGATCCGTGTCGAGCAAGCTGCGGATGATGGGATACATGCGATTCGCCATTACACTTGTAGGATGCGACGTACCGAAGTCATTTCAGAGGAGCCAAAAACCATGATGCATTTTCGCATTGGCCTTGTCGGCATGGCACTGATTGCGGCTGGCTGCGCCACCTCCCCCGGAGAATCCAGCAGCTCGGCGCCCACGGCATCACGCGATGTCACCGCCACGTGCGATGCTACCAATGTGCGTTCGCTGGTAGGCAACAGCTACTCCGAACGCCTGGCCAGCGATGCTCGGCGCAACAGCGGGGCGGGCGACCTTCGAGTGGTGATGCCCGGCCAGGTCATGACCATGGAATATCGCCCTGAGCGTCTGACGATCGTGGTAGACGACGACGGCAACGTTCGGTCGGTACGTTGCGGCTGAAGCAGCCAAGCTTCGGGCAACCGCATTCCAAACTCTGAAGGGGCAGCATCGGCTGCCCAAGAATGAACAGGAGCACGGCAGAGCCGCTCAAAGTGGCGGCCCTGCCCGGCTCCCTTACGCACTAACGTGGCCCAATCAGCGGCGCGGCTGTTGCTGCGGTTCAGGGGCGTAGTGATCGGCCTGCAAGGTAGCGTCTACACCGTGGCTGTATACGTCGTCGGTGACAGGTAACATGGTGTCGGCCCAATCCACCCACTGCTGCTTCAGGCGTTCGAACACGTCGCTGTGCTTGGCCTTGAGATTGGCCCGCTCACGCTCGTCGTAACTGAGGTCGAAAAGAAACTCGTTGTCGTGGATGCGGAGATACTTCCAGTTGCCATCGCGGACAGCGCGCTGCTTGTTGGCTGTGTAGCGCCAGTAGAGAGTGCGCGGGTATTCCGCCTTCTGCCCTTCCAAGACCGGCAGGATGTTGTCGCCGTCGGAGGGGTAGTCGGGATGCGGCTCGGCGCCTGCGGCACTGAGCAAGGTGGGGAACCAGTCCATGGTAATGGTGACCTGATCGCTCACCTGTGGCTTGAGCCGCGCAGGCCAACGCAGCAGCGTGGGCACTCGCAAGCCACCCTCGAGCAACTCGGTTTTCTGACCAACAAACGGCCACACCTTGGAGAATCGCTCGCCGCCGTTGTCGCTGGTGAAAACCACGATGGTGTTGTCGGCCATGCCACGTTCATCGAGCTTGGCCAATACCTTACCCACGGTTTCATCGAGCGCTTCGACCATCTTGGCGTACACCCGCAGGTTGCCACCGTCGTAGTGCGTGAGCTTTTCGATTTCTTTGGCGACGTCTTCGTCGTCGGGACCCGTCCAGGGCCAGTGCGGTGCGGTGAAATGCAACGATAGAAAGAAAGGTTTGCTTTCGTTGGCGTTGTCGATGTATTTGCAGGCTTCGTCGCCCAGCACGTAGGTGTAATAACCCACGCGGTCGACGCGAACTTCGCCCTCCCAGAGGTCAGGCTCGGTGCTGGCCGTGGAGTGGTAATCGAAATAATCTACCGCGCCGCCGAGGTTGCCGAGGAAATACTCATAGCCGCTCTTGAGTGGACCAAAGGCAGGTGGCTTGCCCAGGTGCCACTTGCCGATCAAAGCAGTGGCATACCCCGCATCGCGCAGAATCGAGGGCAAGGTGGGGTGCTCGGGCGGCAGACCATGTCGATTGGCCACCGAAGCCAGCGGCTCCTCGAGCCCGCCGCGCAGCCGATACTGGTAGCGACCCGTGATAAGGCCGAAGCGCGTGGCAGAACACACTGCGGAGTTGGCGTAGGCCTGGGTAAAACGCACGCCCTGGCTGGCGAGTCGATCCAGGTGCGGGGTTTTGAACTCGGTCTGTCCGTAAACACTCAGATCGGCCCAGCCGAGATCGTCGGCCATGATGAAGATGATGTTGGGCGCCTGTTGCGTCATTGTCTCTCCTTAAACTAACGACTTAGGTCGACGAAGCTATTTAGCTGTTTAGCCGAGCATCATAACCCCTGTTGTTGGGTTGTGAGCACGGCGATAGCCGACGATTTTGAACCATCCCGCGCTACGTTGGTCTTATATAAGACAAAAGAGTTTGCTCGCCGCAACCCCAAGCATTACAATGCGCCGCAAATCTCTTTCCGCTCAATAACAAGATCTCACTATGCTGGAATTTTCTCGCGACCCTCATGCCGAAAGCTCGACTGCGGCGCACTTGCGCAGCGATCGCTCAAGGTTGAGCCATACAATTGCTCGGTACACTAGTGAGGTGTGTTCGGCACAGCCGGCCGTCGCGAGCCAGAGGGGCCATCGCGCTCGCGCCACGCATTAAGCACACTCGTTTCGAGTCAGGCAAACCATCCGCAAGCGATATCCCCTCACCGCCCATCAATGGTAGATTTCGTCTATCTGTTCTCCGGAGCCCATCATGCCGCAAGACAGTTTCAATACTCTACAGACATTCAACATCAGCGACACCAGAAAAGGCCAGCTCTACTCACTGCCTGCGCTGGGCAAGTCGCTAAACGTCGACGTCCAACGCCTGCCGGTTTCCCTGCGCATTGTGCTCGAATCGGTTTTGCGCAATTGCGACGGCGTCAAGGTCACTGAAGAGCACGTTCGTCAGCTCGCCAACTGGCAGCCCAACGAAGAGCGCGAGAATGAAATCCCCTTCGTCGTTTCGCGCGTGGTGCTGCAAGACTTCACCGGTGTGCCGCTGCTGGCCGATATCGCCGCCATGCGCAGCGTAGCCGACCGGAACGGCAAAGACCCCAAGCTCATTGAGCCGCTGGAGCCGGTCGATCTCGTGGTCGACCACTCCATCATGATCGACTACTTCGGCACCGACCAGGCACTCGATCTCAACATTAAGCTCGAGTTCAAGAGCAACGAAGAGCGCTATCAGTTCATGATGTGGGGCATGCAGGCCTTCAACACGTTCACGGTGGTGCCGCCGGGCTTCGGTATCGTGCACCAGGTGAACCTTGAACACCTCGCCCCTGGCGTGCACCACGATGCCAAGAACGACGTCTACTACCCCGACACGCTGGTGGGCACCGATAGCCACACCACGATGATCAACGGTATTGGTGTGGTTGGCTGGGGTGTGGGCGGCATCGAAGCCGAGGCCGGCATGCTGGGCCAGCCCGTGTATATCCTCACGCCCGACGTGGTCGGTGTCGAGCTGGTGGGCAAGCTGCGCGAAGGCGTCACCGCCACCGACCTCGTACTGCGCATCACCGAAATGCTCCGCCAAGAAAAAGTGGTGGGCAAATTCGTGGAATTCTGTGGCGAAGGCACGGCCAGCCTCAGCGTAACCGACCGGGCCACCATCGGCAATATGTCGCCCGAGTACGGCGCCACCATGGGCTTCTTCCCCATCGACGAGCGCACCATCGACTACTTCCGGGGCACCGGCCGTACCCAAGAAGAAATCGAGGCTTTCGAGGCCTACTACAAAGCCCAGAACATGTTTGGCGTGCCGCAGGCCAAAGATATCGATTACACCAAGCTGATCACGCTCGACCTCAGCACGGTGTCGCCTTCCGTGGCCGGCCCCAAGCGCCCACAGGATCGCATCGAACTCGACAAGCTCAAGAGCACGTTCGTCGACCTCTTCTCGAAGCCGATGAACGACAGCGGCTTTGCCCAGCCCGCCGATAAGCTCGAGAAAGACTTTCCGGTTGCCGGCAGCGACGAACCCCTGCGCAACGGCGATATTCTCATTGCCGCCATCACTTCCTGCACCAACACCTCCAACCCCAGCGTGATGCTGGCGGCTGGCCTGGTGGCCAAGAAGGCTGCCGAAGCCGGCCTCAAGGTGCCCAAGCACATCAAAACCTCGCTGGCTCCCGGCTCTCGCGTGGTTACCGGCTATCTGGAAAAAACCGGCCTGCTGCCCTACCTCGAAACCCTGGGCTTCAACGTGGCTGCCTACGGTTGCACCACGTGTATCGGTAACGCCGGCGACCTCACGCCTGAACTCAATGCCGCCATCACCGAGAACGACCTCATCTGTTCGGCCGTATTGTCGGGCAACCGCAACTTCGAAGCGCGCATCCACCCCAACATCCAGGCCAACTTCCTGGCCTCGCCTCCGCTGGTGGTGGCCTACGCCTTGGCCGGCACTGTCATGCGCGATATCACCACCGAGCCTATCGGTCGTGGCAAGAACGGCGATGTTTACCTCAAAGACATCTGGCCGAGCTCCGAAGAAGTCAATGAGCTGCTCAACGCAGCCATGGACCCTGTGGCCTATCGCGAGAACTACGCCCAGATCGACAAGAACCCTGGCGCTCTGTGGGAAAGCATCAAGGGTGTTACGGGCGAAACCTACACCTGGCCCGAATCCACCTACATTGCCGAGCCGCCTTTCTTCGAAGACTTCGGCATGCAGCCGGCGCCCATGCCCCCGGTGCGCGACGCCCGCGCGCTGGCGGTATTCGGCGACTCCATCACGACCGACCACATCTCACCGGCTGGTTCCATCAAAGAAACCTCCCCGGCAGGTCGCTGGCTCACCGAGCATGGCGTGAGCAAGTCGGAGTTCAACAGCTATGGTTCTCGCCGCGGTAACCACGAAGTGATGATGCGTGGCACCTTTGCCAACGTTCGCATTAAGAACCTCATGATTCCGCCCAAGGCCGATGGCAGCTCCTTCGAAGGTGGCGAAACCCTCTTCCAGCCTTCCGGCGAGCAAATGCCCATCTACGACGCTGCCATGCGCTACATCAGCGAAGGCACGCCCACTGTGGTGTTCGGCGGCGAGGAATACGGCACCGGTTCGTCGCGTGACTGGGCGGCCAAAGGCACGCAGCTCCTGGGTGTGCGTGCGGTCATCGCTCGCAGCTTCGAACGCATCCACCGCAGCAACTTGGTGGGCATGGGCGTATTGCCCCTGCAGTTCCTGCACGGTGATTCGGTTGATTCGCTCAATATCAAGGGCACCGAAACCTACGACATCATCGGCCTTGAAGATGGCATCAAACCCATGCAGGAGGTCACCCTGGTGATCAAGCGTCCCGATGGCGTCAAACAGGAAGTTACCCTGCTGCTGCGCATCGACACTCCCATCGAAGTGGAGTACTACCGTCACGGCGGTATCCTGCCCTTCGTGCTGCGTGAGTTGCTGGCCTGATAAATTGCTGGCCTAGTCCCTAGCTCCAGGCATCAAAAAGCCCGTCGGTTCAGTTCACCGACGGGCTTTTTTGTTCCAAGAACAAACGACTAGGTGGCGGCGGTGGGCAAACGCGGAGGCCTTTGCTCCCGCTAACATCGGCCGCTACGCTTGCGTCGTCTTATACCTGCGTAATGAGCTTGGTGACCAAATAGCCGTCGAAGGTTTCTGCGCCTCCCTCGCTGCCCACGCCGCTGTCTTTCACGCCGCCAAAGGGCAATTCGGAGAGACCGACACCAAAGTGGTTGATACTCACCATACCGGCTTCGAGCT
>JAJUJN010000219.1 GCA_029265335.1 Alcaligenaceae bacterium | reverse complement strand
ATCTGGCGGCGGCCAAGCGAAGGCCATCGGGCGGCCCTACCTTCGAGAACGAAGACGGTGAAACTTTTGACGAAACTTCCAACCTAAGCGATATCAACACGCCCGAGGCGGCATTGGCCACCCGCGAGATCGCCGATACGGTCAACGCGGCAATCGATGCATTGCCCGAAGAACTGCGTACCGCAATTTTGTTACGCGAGATCGAAGGTCTTACCTACGAGGAAATAGCGCAAACTATGGATTGTCCCATCGGCACTGTGCGATCGCGCATATTTCGCGCGCGCGAAGCTATCGCCACCAAGCTTCGGCCATTGCTCGACACGGCAGACGACCAGCGCTGGTAGGTGCCACGGAGCGTGAGCAGTACTTTCACATGAGTTTCTGGGTCCGGAGTGTTGTTCGAGGCAATCACAACACACTCCGCCGGCAGGGCAAGGAGTCAGGTTATGAATGCAGTATCCGAGCGTCGTTCCCCCGAGCGAGAGCTCCAGTCTTCCCACAATCTGGTGTTGTCCGCCTTTGTCGACGGCGAGGGCGATCTTCCCGAGTCGCTCTTCACCACCGAAGGCCAGCGTGATTGGGACACTTACCACTGGATCGGCGATGTTCTGCGTTCCAACGATCTCGCGCGACCGATGAGTGCAGATTTTCAACAGCGCATGCAGTCGGCGCTGGCCGCCGAGCCCACCGTGCTCGCGCCACAGCGTCGGCCGGTGCAGAAGTTTGTAAAACGCTATGCGATGCCTGGCGTTACGCTGGTTGTGCTCGTTCTGGCAGCCTCATGGCTGATGCAGCCTATTCTGCAACCTATCGGTGCCGAGGGAGTGCAGGCGTCGGCGCCGGCTGCCAGCAACATCTACGCCGTCAACGACTTGCGCAGTAACCCCATCTTGGTCGATTACTACGATGTGCATCGCAATGTGGCTGGTATGAGTGGCGCCACGCAGGTCAGCTATACACCGGGTCATGACTGATCTTACAACTGCCAGCCGAGAACTCAGCTCGCGGATCTTGCGGAGTTTCACCAGCCTGATGCTGGGGTGCTCATTGGCGCTGTGCGCCATGATGGCGGTGGCCAGCGAGAGCAACGATGGTTTTGCCTTGCTACAAAAGGCCAAGCAAGCAGCCAATGAGCTCGACTACAAGGGCACGTTTATCTATCATCACGGCTCCAGCCTCGTCGCTTCCGAAATCGCCCATCATGTGCTCGATGGTCAGCGGCAGGAGCGCATCGCGGTGCTTGATGGCCCGAAACAGCGAGAGTTTCTACGCATCGGCAAAAAGGTTTACAGCCTTCTGCCGGAGCACGAGGTGGTGCTGGTCGAAGTCCGCGAAACCGATCACTTCCCGGGTTGGATCACGGGCGACCCACACCACCTGGCGGCATACTACAAAGTGGAGCTGATCGATCAGCTCGGCCGTGTGGCCGGCAGGCCTTGTGTACAGGCACGCGTACTGCCACGCGACGAGTGGCGCTGGGGTTACCGTCTTTGCGTCGATCAGGCCACGGGTCTGCTCCTCAAGCTGCAAACACTCGACGCCAACGGCGATGTGCTCGAACAAGCCGCTTTCTCTGAGTTGAGCATCGGTCAGCCCCTTCCTCCCGAAGTGTTCGAGTCCTCGTTCAATTGGCAAGAATGGCCACATATCCAGGGCGGTCAGGGTGTCGACCTTGCCGTCAGCGGCTGGAAGGTCGATGCGCCGGCCGGATTCACTTCGGTGAGTCAGCTGCGTCGCAAGCTGAAAGGGCGCGCCAAGGTGCATCAAATGGTGCTCACCGACGGCTTGGCCGCCATTTCGGTATTCATCGAACCCATGAACGACGACGTCGCCGGCCGCCAAGCCAGCCTTAGCGGTTACGGTGCGACCAGTATTTTTCGCGGACCTTTCGGCGAACACTGGCTCACGGTGCTCGGCGAAGTGCCTCCGCATACCGTCAAGGCGGTTGCCGACGCGGTGCGGCAGTAGTGCCGCCCGCGCCACCAGGTTTCTGGTTGTTCAAGCGGGCATTGTCCTTATATACCGACAATGAACAACCTTTTGAGAAGGAGTGATGTCCTATGAGCGAGTCCACGATTTCACGCTATACGAAGGCGCTGGGGCGCTGGATCTGCCTGAGCTCGGCGCTATTGATGGCGGGCCCGGTGGTGGCGCAATCTCCGCATCTCCCCGATTTCACTTCGATCGTGGAGCAGGTGGATCCCGCGGTGGTGCACATTCGCACTACCGCGTCGGTGCCGGTACGCAGCTCGCTGCCGGGCGGTCCCCGGGGTCCGGGCGGCGATCCCTATGAGCTGTTTCGTTGGTTCTTTGGGCCCGATTTCATGCCGCCAGGGCGTGAGATGCCGCAACAGCCCTCGGAGCCCGGCGAAGAGCGCATCGTGCCCCGCGGCGTGGGTTCGGGCTTTTTCATCTCCGACGACGGCTACATTCTCACCAACCATCATGTGGTCGACAGAGCCGATGGCATCCAGGTCACCCTGATGGATGGTCGGGAGGTCGACGCCGAAGTGGTGGGCAGCGACCAGCGCACTGATGTCGCTTTGCTCAAGGTCGACCTTAACGACACCCCGTCTCTGCAAATCGGCGATCCCGCCGACTTGCGCAAGGGCGATTGGGTCTTGGCCTTTGGTTCGCCATTTGGCCTCGAAGCCACGGTGACCTCAGGTATTGTGAGCGCACTGGGTCGCGACACTGGCGGCTACCTGCCCTTCATTCAAACCGACGTTGCCGTGAACCCGGGGAACTCAGGTGGCCCCCTGGTGAACTTGCAGGGCGAAGTGGTGGGCATCAATGCCCAGATTGTTTCGCGCAGCGGCGGTTTCATGGGCATCTCGCTGGCCATTCCCATCGACGAAGCCATGTTCGTGGTGGATCAGCTGCGCGAAACCGGCAAGGTCACGCGTGGCCGCATCGGTGTTCAGATTGGCCCGGTCGACGACACGGTCGCCGAAGCCATCGGTCTACCGAAATCTGAGGGCGCCCTGGTGAACGGTGTCGAGCGCGATGGTCCGGCCGATAAAGCCGGCGTTCAGCCTGGCGACGTCATCCTGTCGTTCAACGGTCAGTCTGTCGGTAGCGTGTCCGACCTGCCTCGTCTCGTGGGCAATACGGCACCAGGCACCGAAGCCACGCTTGAAGTCTGGCGTCGGGGCAAATCGATCACCCTCGAGGTAGACGTCGACGAAATGCCCAGCGACACGCCGCGCATGGTTCGCCCGGGCGAAACTCCCGACCCTGCCCAGCCTGCAGTCAACGCCATCGGCCTCGCGGTAAGCAACCTCACGAGTGAGGAGCGCCGCGAACTGCGAGTGGACGGTGGAGTGCGGGTGGAAGCTGTCGAAGGCCTCGCCAGCCGAGCCGGCATTCGCGAAGGCGACATTCTGCTGGTGGTTGACGAAACCGAAATTACCGGTGCCGAGCAGTTCAACCAACTGGTAGAGAACCTCGACCAGAACCGCAGTCATGCGATTCTGGTGCGCCGTGGCGAGCTCTCGCAATGGGTGCCTTTGCCTTCGGCGCGGTAGAATAGGCAGTTCCGCTGAAAGCGGGCGGGAGTGCCCCGCCCGCAGCCTCGGTATCCGGCAGGGGCGCAAGCCGTGCAAGGCCGAGGCAGGCAGGGGCGCATTGCGCGCCCCTTTGTGTGTTTGGCGCCTCGCTACTATTCCTTTATATGCAGCATATTCGCAACTTTTCCATCATTGCTCACATCGACCACGGCAAGTCCACGCTCGCTGATCGAATCATCCACCGTTGTGGGGGGTTGTCCGATCGCGAGATGGATCAGCAAGTGCTCGATTCGATGGACATCGAGCGCGAACGCGGCATCACCATCAAGGCCCAGACAGCCTCATTGCGCTATGAAGCGCGTAATGGCCAGGTGTATCACCTGAATCTCATCGATACTCCAGGCCACGTCGACTTTTCCTACGAAGTCAGCCGTTCATTGTCAGCCTGCGAAGGAGCTTTGCTCGTGGTCGACGCCTCCCAGGGCGTCGAAGCGCAAACCGTGGCCACCTGTTACACCGCCATCGATCTCGGTGTCGAGGTGCTGCCCGTGCTCAACAAGATGGACCTCCCCCAGGCCGATCCCGAAGCCGCGCGAGCCGAAATCGAAGGAGTCATTGGCGTCGAAGACACTGACGCCCTCGAACCGAGCGCCAAGTCGGGCGTGGGCCTCGACGTCATCCTCGACGCCATCGTGGAGCGGGTGCCTCCGCCTGAAGGCTCGTCCGATGCACACTTGCAGGCGCTCGTGGTCGACTCCTGGTTCGACAACTACGTGGGCGTGGTGATGCTGGTGCGCGTGGTCAATGGTGTGCTGCGCCCCAAAGACAAAATTCGCCTCATGGCCACGGGAGCATCGCATCCGGTCGACCATCTCGGCGTGTTCACGCCCAGGTCGGCGCCGCGCGAGGAGCTTTCTGCGGGCGAAGTGGGGTTTGTGATCGCCGGTATCAAAGACCTCAAAGATGCCAAGGTGGGCGACACGGTCACCCT
>JAJUJN010000084.1 GCA_029265335.1 Alcaligenaceae bacterium | reverse complement strand
GTACACCGCTTGATCGAGCAGGCGCGACATGTCTTCCACGCCGCGATTGGACGCGGCGTCGAGCTCGAGATAATCGACATAGCGATCGGCGTCGATACCACGGCAGGCGTCGCACTCTCCACAAGGAGTGGAGGTAACACCTTGTTCGCAATTCAGTGCCTTGGCCAGTATGCGCGACAGCGACGTTTTACCGACACCGCGTGTGCCGGTGAAGAGCCAGGCGTGGTGCAAGCGCCCGGTGTCGAGAGCGGTGCGCAAGGCACGAACCACGTGGTCTTGTCCCACCAGCGTGTCAAACGACCGCGGCCGCCACTTGCGAGCCAGAACGAGATAGGACATGGCGGCGAGTTCCCGGCCGGTGCGCGGCAGCTCGGGTGGCAGCACGCGCAATGGCCATGACAGAAGAAATTCGGGGGCGGGCCTGACTCCGGCACTACCGGATGGCGACTATGGCTGCTTCGTTCCCGACCTGACCAGGTTCATCGGTCCGGCATGCGAAGGGGCCCGCCTTCCACATTCTAACGCAACTGGCCGCCGGCCTCGTGGCCGACTACAATTGGTGGTTTCGGCTTGACCTTTGGAGCAGTATGAATTATTACCAGCATCACGTTTTCTTCTGCCTCAACCAGCGTGCCGAAGGCGCTAAACGCCCGAGCTGCGCGGCTTGCGGTGCCGAAGAGGTGCAAGCCTACGCCAAGAAGCGTGTGAAAGAGCTGGGCCTGTCGGGTGCGGGCAAGGTGCGGGTCAACAAGGCGGGATGTCTCGACCGCTGCGAAGAAGGGCCCGTCATGGTGATCTACCCCGAAGGCGTTTGGTATCGCTACTTCGATGAAAGCGATATCGACGAAATCATCGATTCCCATCTGATCAATGGCAAGCCTGTCGATCATCTTCGCATCTGAGCCACACGGCCATGGCAAACAAAGACACTCACGACACCTTCACTGGTCAAGCCGGCGTCATCGACTGCGCCATCGACTGGCCCAGTGAAGATCCCCGCGGTTGGGCGCTGCTCCTGCACCCTCACCCGCTGTATGGCGGCACTCGCGACAATAAGGTGGTTACCACGCTGGCCCGGGCCTGCACCCAGGCGGGGCTGATGGTCGTGCGGCCCAACTTTCGCGGAATCGGCAAATCTGAAGGCGAATACGACGAAGGCCGCGGCGAAGCGCTCGACATGAAGGCGCTGCTCGAACAGTTCGGCAGCAAGTATCCCGCGCTGGCCAAGCTACCCTTCGTGCTGGGCGGCTTCTCGTTCGGCACCGCCGTGGCCAGCCAACTCTTGCCGCCACACCACAGCGAAAGCCCCATCGCACCCCCGGCGGGCGTCATGCTGGTGGGAACCGCGGCCGAACGGTTCGAGGTAAACAACGTGCCGGAGCACACCTTGGTGGTGCACGGCGAACTCGACGAAACCGTGAGCCTGCAGTCGGTGTTCGACTGGGCTCGCCCACAAGATCTGCCGGTCGTGGTGATTCCCGATGCCAGTCATTTCTTTCACGGCAAACTCGTCGCCCTGAAAGACGTGGCCAGCCGCTATCTTGCGTTGCAGCTACAACATACCTGACTGGCTGCCTCAGCTGCCTATAATCCAGGCCGTCGCCAGCAGGCGGCGAACAAACTCACCCGGCGCCCTGTGCGCGGCGCCCCCACCGACTCAAGCCAACCATGACGTCTGCCCTGTCAATTGTTCAACGAGGCTGCCGAGCGCTGGCAGCTTCGCTGCTGCTCATCGCCACTCCTCTCGCAGCACAAACTCCACCATCACCCATTGTGCCGATCAGCCCACTCGCTACGCCGCTCACCACCGCGAGCGTGCCCGCCGTGGCGGAGCTGTCCAGCGTGCCAGTGCCCGAGATTGCCGCCACCGCCTGGATCTCTCTCGACGCCAACAGCGGTCAGGTGATCGCCACGCACAATCCCGACGTTCCCGTGGAACCCGCGTCGCTCACCAAGGTCATGACAATTTACCTCACCTTCAAGGCCTTGGATGAAGGTCGGGTGCAACTCGACCAGCAAGTGCCGGTTTCGGAAGCGGCCTGGCGTACCGGTGGTTCTCGCATGTTCATCGAACCGCGCAAGCCCGTAACCATCGAACAGCTACTCCAGGGGGTGATCGTGCAGTCGGGCAATGACGCTTCAGTGGCCCTGGCCGAAGCCCTTGCTGGCAGCGAAGAGGCCTTTGCCGCGCTCATGAACGAAGAAGCGAAGCGCCTGGGCATGACCGCGACGAACTTCGAAAATGCCACCGGCCTGCCGCATCCCAGTCATCGCACGACCGTGCGCGACCTCGCCTTGCTCGCGCGTCACATGACGCAAGATTTCCCCACCTATTACCAGTATTACCAGCAGCGCGAGTTCACCTACAACGACATCACCCAGCCCAATCGCAACCGCCTGCTGTGGCTCGATCCCACTGTTGACGGCATGAAAACCGGCCATACCGAAGGCGCCGGCTACTGCCTGATGGCCACGGCGGAGCGCGGCGACCGTCGCGTCATCACGGTTGTGGTTGGCACGGCAAGCGAATCAGTACGCACCCAAGAAAGCCTCAAGCTGCTCAACTGGAGCTTCCAGAACTTCGAAACTCCACGTCTGTATGAGGCCGATACCCCCGCCATCGAGGCTCGCGTCTGGAAAGGCGTTGAAGATGTCGCCCCGTTGGGCCTTGCTGAACCGCTCTGGGTTACCGTGCCCCGCGGCCAGGTGGCCAACCTGGTGCCGGTGGCCGAACGCACCGACCCGCTCATTGCGCCTCTGGAAGCCGGCGAACCCGTAGGTACCCTCAAATTGGTACTGGACGGCCACGTGCTGCAAGAGGGCTCCCTGCGCGTGCTCACCCCCGTGCCCGAAGCGGGCATGGTGGGACGTCTGTTCGACGCCGTCCGCCTGTACTTTCAATAAGCACCACGCCAATGACCGATCGCGACACCCTCATCGAGTTTCCGTGCGACTTCCCCATCAAGGTGATGGGGGTGCGTCACGACGACCTTGGCCAGCAATTGCTGGCCATCGTGCAGGCGCACAACCCCGGCTTCGACGCCAGCACCGTCGAGATGCGCCCCAGCAGCCAGGGGAACTACATCGGCTATACCTTCACCATACGTGCCACCTCGCAGCAGCAGCTCGACGACCTCTATCGAGCACTCGGTCAGCACGAGCTGGTGAAGCTAGTGCTGTAGCTCTGCGCCATGGAACTGTCTGCCTACTGGCTGAAGCCGCGACCATCGCCCTACCCTGCAGTCTGGCAGGCGATGCAAGCAGCCACAGCGGCTCGTGGGCCAGGCACCGCCGATGCCATCTGGCTCACTGAGCACGACGCCGTTTATACGTTAGGGCAAGCTGGTCGCCGGGCGCATGTTTTGTCGCCAAAAGATATTCCCGTGCTGCAGACCGATCGCGGCGGCCAGATCACCTACCACGCGCCCGGCCAACTCGTGGCTTACGTGCTCTACGATCTACGCCGGGCAGGCATTTACGTACGCGAATATGTGCGCCGGCTCGAAGAAGCCGTGCTGGGCACGCTCGCGGCGTGCGGCGTGGCCGACGCCACGCGTTATCCGGGCGCGCCCGGCATCTATTTGCCTGCTAATGGCGCCGACCCTGCCCGCCACCCGATCACCCACTTTCACAAAATTGCTGCCCTGGGAGTGAAGGTGCGCAATGGTTGCACTTACCATGGCCTGGCGTTGAATGTGGCGATGGATCTGCAGCCTTTTGCCGGCATCGAGCCTTGTGGCTACCAAGGGCTGTCGGTGACCGACCTCCGGCAACAGGGCAGCGATGTGTCGCTCGACACTGTGGCTCAGTACTTGGTGGCCGAACTCCAGCAACAGTTGGCCCCTCAACCCGAGGCCCAAACCCCCCGCGCCCAAACGCCCATCACCACGCGCTCGCTCGAAGTAGCGGTGGCGCAGTTCCAATCCTCCTCGACTCTCTGCAATACGTGACGCCTTCCACCTCAGTCTCCTCGCGATCGCCCAGCTTGCTGCCCGCCTTCACCGTGTTGATGGCCGGGGTCGTTGCCGCCTTGCACATTGGCAAGATCGCGCCAGCCCTACCGGTGCTGACCGCACAACTCGGCCTCTCTCTGGTCGAAGCCGGGTTTCTGATCTCGCTGGTGCATATCGCGGGTATGACCGTGGGTTTATTTATCGGCCTGGCGATAGGCGGTTGGGGACTCAAGCGCAGTGTCATCATTGGCCTGTTGCTGTGTACCGGAGCCAGCTTCGTGGGCGGCTTTGCTCAAGGGGCCGCCCTGCTCCTCTGGTGCCGCGCCGTCGAAGGCATGGGGTTTCTGTTGGTGGCGCTGGCCGCACCCGGTCTGATCCGGAACCTCGTGCCGCCTGCGCGCATGGCCGTCATGCTGGGCGCCTGGAGCACCTATATGCCGGTGGGATCGGCAATCGCCATTCTCACGGGCCCCGTGCTCATCGCCTGGTGGGGCTGGCCGGCATGGTGGTGGTTGATGGCTGCGATTTCGGCGGGCATGGCGCTGTGGATGTGGTCAGGGGTGCCAGACGAACGCCATGCGCCAGGCTTGGCCAGCCGTGCTGCAGCCGACCCCGCGGGCTGGCTCGAGCGCATGGTGCTCACTCTGCGTGCGCCCGGCGCTTGGCTCATCGGCTTTACCTTCGCTGTATATGCCGGCCAATGGCTTGCCATCGTGGGCTTTCTGCCTTCCGTCTACGCTGCCGCCGGCATCAGCGGCGAGCTGGCTGGCGCGCTTACGGCGCTGGTTGCCGCCATCAACATCATCGGCAACCTGTCGTCGGGGCGCTTGCTCTCGCGAGGCATCCCGGCCCGCACCGTGGTCAACATCGGCTTCATTGGCATGGGCCTCAGCACCGTGGTGGCCTTTGCCGAGGTGGGAGGCCTGAGCGCTCCACCATGGTTGCAATATGTGGGCGTCTTGACGTTCTCCGCCATCGGCGGCGTGATTCCCGGCACCATGTTCAATCTGGCCGTGCGATTCGCCCCCAGCGAAAAAACGGTTCCCACCACAGTGGGCTGGATGCAACAGTGGTCAGCCTTCGGTCAACTCGCCATTCCGCCTGTTGTGGGCTGGGCGGCCGGTGTGGCGGGCGGCTGGCAGATGACCTGGGTCATCACCGGCCTCTGCTGTGTGCTCGGTTTGGTATTTGGTGCCATCATCGGGCACTTGCTGCGCACCAGCAGCGCCAAAACTCAATCGTCGCGCAGCACCAAGTAAAGCAATATCAGCGCAAACAGCACGAAGAAGCGAAAGGCGCTGGCAATGCCATTCCATTGCGACGACATCCACATGGCAAACCACTCGCCGCCTACCGTGATGAAACCTGTGAACCAAAGCAGGCAGCCCAGCAACAGGCCAGCAATTGCCAGACTCTTGGCCTGACGGAACTCTGCAGCGGGCGCATGTCGCCAACGCCATAAACGCAGTGCACCTGCCCAGCACAACACCGCCACGGTCAGTTCCGTGGCGATAATCACCGCGTACACAAGGTGATGGACCCATTCGGCATGTATGGCCCGATAGCCCACCGTGGCATCGGGAAAGATCGTGTCCATCTGCAGCACGTGCTGCACAAAGGCGAAGTTGGTGCCGTAATCGGTCAGATTGCCGAAGGCCACCAGCGTGGCAAACAAGGCAACCGCGGCCACCAGCATGGTCTGTGACACACGCAAGGCCAACCAGGGGCGAGGGGATGGTAACTCTTGCATACGGGGTTCACTCGATGAGTTCAGGCGCCGCCACACCCGGACCAGAAGCGACCGTTGAGCGGCACACGTTAAAATACGGGATATTCTCTTCATACAGCTGCTGTACGCAAGGCCTCCAGCAGCAAGGAAGCTTTCAATGACTGCAACACCCCATTCCGGTGCCACCCCCGCACCGGCATACGACGCCACCCGCAAGCAAAAGGCGTTCGAAAAGACGGCGCGCATCCCCATCAAGATCGTGCCCGCAGAGCGACTGCGCAAACCGGAATGGATTCGTGTCAAGGCGCCCGCGCCAGGTTCGCGCTTTCACGAAATCAAATCGATTCTGCGCGAACATCGTTTGCATACGGTGTGCGAAGAAGCCTCCTGCCCCAACATCGGTGAATGTTTTGGCAAAGGCACGGCCACCTTCATGATCATGGGCGACAAATGCACACGACGCTGCCCGTTCTGCGATGTGGGCCACGGCCGCCCCGACCCGCTCGATACCGACGAACCCGAGAACCTCGCCCGCACCATCGCTGCACTGAAACTCTCGTATGTGGTAATCACCTCTGTCGACCGCGACGACCTCCGCGATGGCGGCGCCGCGCACTTCGTGGCCTGCATCCAACGCACTCGCGAGCTTTCACCGCAAACGCGCATCGAGGTACTGGTGCCCGACTTCCGCGGCCGGCTCGATCGTGCGCTCGAGATCCTCGACGGCGGGCCGCCCGACGTCATGAACCACAATCTCGAAACCGTGCCACGGCTTTATAAGCAGGCCCGACCGGGCTCCAGCTACGAGCACTCCTTGCGCCTGCTCCAGGAATTCAAGAAGCGTCACCCCAACGTGCCCACCAAGTCGGGCATCATGGTGGGCCTCGGCGAAACCGACGAAGAAATTCTGGAGGTGATGCGCGACCTTCGCGCCCACGACGTGGACATGCTCACGGTTGGCCAGTATCTACAGCCTTCCGAGCACCACCTGCCGGTACTGCGGTACATGCACCCCGACACCTTCGCCTGGCTCGAAGCCGAGGCCAAGGCCATGGGCTTCACCCACGCGGCCGTGGGCGCCATGGTGCGCTCTTCTTACCACGCCGACGAGCAGGCCCTCCAAGCCGGAGTCATTTAAAGCCCCATGCTGCTGATCACCGGTGGCGCCGGCTTCATCGGCGCCAACCTCGTTCATCATTGCCTGGAACACACGGCTCAGCAGGTAGTGGTGCTCGACGCCCTCACCTATGCGGGTGGCCTCGATAATCTTGAGCCCTGGCTGGGCCACGATCGCCTGCATTTCGAACACGGCGACATCCGTGACCGAGAGCGGGTGCGAGAGCTGCTGCATCAATATCAGCCCCGAGCCATCATCCATCTGGCTGCGGAATCGCACGTGGATCGTTCCATCGCCACAGCCGATGCTTTTGTCGATACCAATGTCGTCGGCACCATGCGCTTGCTCCAGGCTACCCTCGCCTGGTGGGACGGTCTGCCCGCCACCCGGCGACAGAGCTTTCGGCTGCTGCATGTGTCCACCGACGAAGTGTTTGGCAGCCTGGCGCCAGATGCCGCGCCCTTCGATGTGCATACCCCCTATGCACCGAGCAACCCCTACGCCGCCGCCAAAGCCGCCGCCGACCACCTGGTGATGGCGTGGCATCGTACCCACGGTTTGCCCACCTGCATCCTGCATAGCGCCAACAACTATGGTCCGCGCCAGTATCCAGAAAAACTGATTCCACTCACGATTCAACGCGTGCTCGCCGGCGCCACCGTCCCGGTGTATGGCGACGGCTTGCAGCAACGAGACTGGCTGCATGTCACCGACCATTGCCGCGCGCTCATGGACTTGCTCGAAGTCGCGGAACCCGGCGAGGTGTACCTGGTTGGCGGCGGTGCGCCCTGCAGCAACCGTGAACTGCTGCGGGAGCTCTGTCGGCAGCTCGATGCGGCCTACCACGCGGGACGTATCCCTGCTCCGCCCGGCGGCTGGCCTGCCGAAGGCGCCGCCAGCCGCTTGCGCCAGGTCACCGACCGTCCGGGACACGACCGGCGCTACGCCAGCAGCAATCGACGCCTCCACCAAGCCACCGGCTGGCGAGCACAGATTGCCCTCACCGACGGCCTGCGCGATACGGTGCAGTGGTATCTGGACAACCCCCAATGGCTGGCCCGCCGAAAGTCGGCCACCCCACCGGCCTGGCTCACATGCAGCCGGGGGCAAACGGCCTGAGTCCTGGCATGCGGATTCTCTCTCTGCCTCCGTTCACCGAGGTCAAGCAACTGATTCCCGTCGTACATCGCGACGCACGAGGTGAGTTCCTGGAAACCTGGCGCGAGAGCTGGCGCGCTCAGTTGCCAGGCTGCACGGCCTGGGTGCAG
>JAJUJN010000016.1 GCA_029265335.1 Alcaligenaceae bacterium | reverse complement strand
GGCATGATGGAGCTGCCCGGTTCGTTCTCGGGTATGCGAAGCTCACCCAATCCCGAGCGCGGGCCGCTGGCCAGCCAGCGGACGTCGTTGGCGATCTTGAGCAGGGCGGCAGCGAGGGTTTTGAGAGCGCCGTGGGCGAACAGCATGCCTTCATGGCTGGCGAGGGCCTGAAAGTGGTTTGGCGCGCAATGAAAGGCCAGGCCCGTTTGCTGCGCCAGACGTTTCGCAACACCGTCGCCGAAATCGGGGTGGGCGTTGAGACCGGTGCCTACCGCGGTGCCGCCGATGGCGAGCTCCAGCAGGTGGGTGTTGGCGCTTTTGATCTGTTCGGTGGCCATTTGCAGCTGGGCCGCCCAGCCCGAGATCTCCTGGCCCAGGGTGAGAGGGGTGGCGTCCTGCAAATGGGTGCGCCCGATTTTGACGATATCGTTGAACTCGTGGCTTTTGTTCTGCAGAGTTGCGTGCAGGGCATTCAGGCTGGGCAGCAAATGGTTTTGTACCTGCACGGCGGCGGCCACATGTATGGCGGTGGGGAAGACGTCGTTGGACGACTGCCCGCGGTTCACGTGATCGTTGGGGTGCACCAGGCGATCGTTGCCTCGCGGCCCGCCCAACAGTTCCGAAGCCCGGTTGGCCAGCACCTCGTTCATGTTCATGTTGCTCTGGGTGCCCGAGCCGGTCTGCCAAACGGAGAGCGGAAACTCATCGGACCAGCGACCGTCGATCACTTCGTTGGCGGCTTGCACGATGGCGTCGGCCAAACGCTGGTCGAGCTCGCCCAAGTCGGCGTTGGTTTCGGCGGCGGCCCGTTTTACGCGGGCCAGCGCCTGGATGAGAGCCGATGGCAGGCGTTCGGTGGAGATGGCGAAAAAGTGCAGAGAGCGTTGCGTTTGTGCTCCCCAAAGGTGCTCGGCGGGCACGTCGATGGGGCCGAAAGTGTCATGTTCTTGGCGGGTGGTCATGCTTCCTCCTGGAGCGCTGCTTTGAAAGAATGAGCCTTATGAGTGGGTGAGGCGACCGACGGACGGCGCCTGGAATCCGGGGGCTGGCGTTAATCGGCAGCATTCAGCAAACGGGCAATGTCGCGGGCAAAATAGGTAAGCACGCCGTCGGCGCCGGCGCGCTTGAACGACAGCATGGCTTCAAGAATCACCTTGTCGTGGTCGAGCCAGCCGTGATCGGCCGCGGCCTTCAGCATGGCGTATTCGCCGCTCACCTGATAGGCAAAGGTGGGCACGCCGAAGCTGTCTTTGACGCGGCGCACGATGTCGAGATAGGGCATGCCGGGCTTGACCATGACCATGTCGGCCCCTTCCTGCAGGTCGAGAGCCACTTCGCGCAGCGCTTCGTTGCTGTTGGCCGGGTCCATCTGGTAGGTGGCCTTGCTGGATTTGCCCAGGTTGGCGGCAGAGCCCACCGCATCACGAAAGGGCCCGTAGAATGCGCTGGCGTATTTGGCCGAATAGGCCATGATGCGGGTGAGGTTGTGGTCGTGGGTTTCGAGGGCACGACGGATTGCTCCCACTCGGCCGTCCATCATGTCGGAGGGCGCCACAATGTCTACCCCGGCGCCAGCCTGCACCAGGGCTTGCTGCACCAGAATTTCGGTGGTGGCCTCGTTCAGAATGTAGCCGTCGTCGTCTACCACGCCATCCTGGCCGTGGCTGGTATAGGGGTCGAGCGCCACATCGGTCATTACCACCAGCTCGGGGCACTCGGCTTTCAGCGCGGCTACCGCCCGCGGAATCAGGCCCTGAGGGTTGAGGGCTTCGGCGCCATCCGGTGTCTTGAGATTGGCTTCGATGGCCGGGAAGAGCGCAATGACGGGGATGCCCAACGTCACGCAGTCGCGAGCCACCAATAGCAAGCGGTCGATCGAGAGCCGGTGCACGCCTGGCATGGAGGGCACGGGCTGCTCGATGTCTTTGCCCTCGGTGATGAACACGGGGTAGATGAGGTCATCGGCACTCAGCCGATGTTCCCGCACCAGGCGTCGTGTCGCGTCGTCGACGCGCAAGCGACGAGGGCGATTATGGGGAAAGGCTGCGTGCGACGTAAAAGCCATGATGAATTCCTGAAAAGTTGCGAAAACCTGGGGAAGGCGCCGCTATCATGGGACAACCTGCGGCGAAATCCAGTTCTCGATATGTTGGGCGGCTTCTTCTAGGCCGATGCGGTGCGTGGCCGAAAAAGGCACGACGGCAAGCGAGCCCACCTCGCGGAGGTCGCGCTCGATGGCGCTCACAGCCTTGAGTCGTTGACCGTAGGGAAACTTGTCGGCCTTGGTGAGCAAGCTCAGCACGGGCAACCGTGCCGGTGCAATCCAATCAACCAGCTGGCGATCCTGGGTGGTGAGCCCGCGCCGAATGTCGAGCATGAGCACCACTGCAGCCAGCGAGCTGCGTTCGCGCAGGTAGCGCGCCAATACTTCGGCCCACTCGGCTTTGGCGTCGCGGGCAACGGCCGCGTAACCATAGCCCGGGAGGTCGACCAGGTAACCGAGGGCGGCGTCTGGATCGAGAGGGTCGGGCAAAGCAAACATATTGATCAGGCGGGTGCGACCGGGGGTGCGGCTTGAGAAAGCCAAGCGCTTCTGGTTGGCCAGTACGTTGATGGCGCTCGATTTGCCCGAGTTGGAACGACCGACGAAGGCCACCTCAGGTGGGCCGGGTGGCGGCAATTGATCGAGACGGGCGGCCGAAGTGGCAAATCTGGCTTGATGCAACAAGGACACGGAGATGACTCTTTGAGAAAGGCAGAACCCCTGCAGATGCGCGGAGGCTGCCGACGGCACCGGCCGGCATCGGTGTTGGTGTTGGTGTTGGTGTTGGTATTCTATGTGGTTTCTTCTGAGTCTATCAGGCTGCAGCAATGACCTCTTACCTTCCCCCCTTGCGCGACATGTGGTTTGTTCTCGACTCGGTGCTTCAGTTGCCGAGGGCCTGGGCGCAGATGCCGCATTTTGCCGATCTCGACGCTGACACTGCGCGTCAGGTGCTCGAAGAAGCCGGGCGGTTTACCCGTGACATCCTCGCGCCCACCAACGCACCGGGAGATCTGGAGGGCTGTCGTTACCACGATGGCAAGGTCAGCACGCCGGCGGGGTATCGCGAGGCCTGGCGCGCCTATGTCGAGAGCGGCTGGCCGGCGCTGGCCTGCGACCCCGAGGTGGGTGGGCAGGGCTTGCCCAATTCGCTCAACGCCACGCTGCTGGAAATGACTGCGGCAGCAAACCACGCCTGGAGCATGTACGCAGGGCTCCTGCACGGCGCTTACGCTTGTTTGCATGCCTATGGCTCAGAAGAATTGAAAGCGCGTTATTTGCCGCAGTTGGTGAGCGGCGAATGGGCCAGCACCATGTGTCTTACCGAGCCCCAGGCGGGTTCCGACCTGGGCTTGATGCGTACGCGTGCCGAACCACTCGAAGATGGCAGCTATGCCATCACCGGCAACAAGATTTTCATTTCTGGCGGCGAGCAAGATCTCACCGACAACATCGTTCATCTGGTGCTCGCACGTCTGCCCGATGCACCGGCCGGCACACGTGGCATCTCGTTGTTTCTGGTGCCCAAGATTCTGCCCGAAGATCTTGGCGGCCAAGCCAACACCTTGTACTGCGATGGTATCGAACACAAGATGGGCATCAAGGGCAGCGCCACCTGCAGCATGCGCTTCGAAGCGGCCAAAGGCTGGATCGTGGGCGAGCCCCATCGGGGCTTGCAGGCCATGTTTGTGATGATGAACTCGGCGCGTTTGCAAGTGGGCCTGCAAGGGCTGGGCCATGCCGGTGCGTCGTATGAGCGGGCGCTGCGCTACGCGGCCGAACGCGTGCAATCACGGGCACCGGTGCGCGCGCAGCCCGAGCAAGCGGCCGATCCCATTCTGGCGCATCCTGCAGTACGCCGCAGCCTGCTCAATCAGCGTTGCGTGGTGGAAGGTGGGCGAGTGTTGGCCTACTGGACCGCCCACCTCATTGATCAGGCCGAACAACACCCCGACGACGCCTCGCGCAGCCAGGCCGAAGGGTTGCTGGCGCTGCTCACCCCCATCGTCAAGTCTTACCTGACCGAAGCCGGTTTTCAGCTCTCGAGCGATGCGCTGCAGATATTCGGCGGCTATGGCTATATTCACGAATATGCGGTGGAGCAAACCCTGCGCGACAGCCGAATCGCGCTCATCTACGAGGGCACCAACGAGATTCAGGCCATCGACCTCCTGGTGCGCAAGGTGGTTGGCGATGGCGGGCAGCGCCTGCAGAGCTTGCTGCAAATCATGCGCGACGACTGCAGTGCACCGGGCGTGAATCCGCGGTTCGCCGAAGCGCTGCGACAACAGATCGACAATCTGCACCAAATCACCACGCATATCCTGGAGCGAGCTGCCAGCGACGCCGAGTACCCTTATCGCGTGGCCGACGACTACCTGCGGTTGGTGGCGGTGGTGCTCATTGCCCATGCCTGGTTGCGTACCGATCGCGTGGCTGCCGCCGGCGAGGGCGAAGCGGGCGATTTCCTGGCCGCCAAGCGCAGTGCGGCCGAGCATTGCTTCCGGTATCTGCTGCCCGAATGTTCGCTGTATCATGCAAGAATTCGGGCGGCCGAGGAGCCTTTGGCAGAAATCCCGGTGGATCTGTGAAAATTCGAGTAAAATCGAGAGCTTTGTAGCGCTCCCGGTAGGGGTCCGCCGTTGGTGGCGGGCTACAAGCGTGCCTTATCGTTGTCGGTCGTCGAGGTTCTCATGAAGCGTGTGCTGTCCCGGATGCTTGTGGCAAGTGGCCTGATGCTTGGTGCATCGCTCACCGTGCCATCATTTGCTGCCCAGCCCCAAGGTTTTCCCAGCCCTGATGCCGAAAGGGGCGGCACCCTATACGAACAGGGCGACGCGGCGCGTGGCATTATTTCCTGTGCCAGCTGTCACGGCGAGGGCGGCAACAGCACCTTGCCCGCCAACCCCAAGCTGGCCGGGCAGCACTACGGCTATCTGCACGCGCAGCTCATCGATCTCCGGCAGCTGCCCGATGCCGAGGCGCCTGCGCGCATCAGCCCCATCATGAACCCCAGGGCGCAGAACCTCACCAACGAAGACATCGCCGACATCTCCTTGTATTTGTCTCAGCAGACGCTCACCGAGGCAGCCACCGCCACCAATCCCGATCTGGTTGAACTCGGCCAGAAGATCTGGCGTGGTGGCATCGCCGAGAAGGGCGTGCCGGCCTGTGCAGCCTGCCACGGCGCTACCGGCAGCGGCATCCCCGCGCAGTACCCTTATCTGAGCGGCCAATTCAACAGCTACATAGCAGAACAGTTGCAACTCTTTCGCAGCGGAGAGCGCAACAACGACGAAGCCATGGTCGATATCGCGGCGCGCATGAGCGACGCCGAAATCGCTGCCGTTGCCGACTACGCTGCCGGTCTGCGCTAAGGCTCACGGGCGGAACCTTTCTCTGCCGGCGGGCTCTAACCGCCGGGCACGCGTTTCGACCCGAACTCCGGGGCGCCCGCTCGGGCGCCCTTTTTGGTTTTCAAGAGCAGCATAGTGTCATCTTCTCCCCCTTCCCGTGTGCGTTGGCGCGACATCACCGAACTGCTCGGCTCCATGCGGTTCGCGATCAGCCTGCTGGTGATCATCTGCATTGCCAGCATCGCCGGCACCGTGCTGCCGCAGAACATGCCGCGCAACACCTACCTCGATCAGTTCGGCCCGTTCTGGGCCGGGTTTTTCGAGAGCCTGTCGCTGTTCAATGTGTACAACGCCTGGTGGTTTCTGCTCATCATGGCGTTTCTGGTGGTGTCCACCAGTTTGTGTGTGCTGCGCAATGCGCCCTCCATGGTGCGCGATACCCTGTCGTTTCGCGACAAGGTTCGCGAGGGCAGCTGGCGCTCGTTTCCGCATCGCACGCAAGGCGTGGCCGAAGGCACACCTGAGGCGCTGGCCGAGCAAACCCAGCGCTGGTTGCGGCATCGTGGCTTTTCGGTACGCATCAAGGCCAACGGCGATTCGCGTTTGGTGGCTGCCAAGGCCGGGGCGGGCAATCGTTACGGATACATCGCAGCCCATTTGGCCATTGTGATTATCTGCGTGGGTGGGCTCTTCGATAGCGAGCTGCCAATCCGCATGCAGGTATGGCTGGGGGGCAAAGTGCCCATCTTCGAGAACATGCGCATTGCCGATGTACCGTCCAGCGGCGTGCTCAATGTGGATAATCCGAGCTTTCGAGCTTCTGCGCTCATTCCCGAAGGCGCTCAAACTCGCAACTCGGTGGTGATGGTAGGCGACGGCGCGCTGGTTCAACCCTTGCCGTTCAGCATCTTGCTGCGCGAGTTTCAGGTGGATTATTACTCCACCGGGATGCCCAGCGACTTCGCCAGCCACGTCACCATTACCGATCTCGAAACCCGTGAAGAGTTCGACACTGTCATTCGGGTCAATAAGCCATTCTCCTATCGTGGCGTTACCGTGTATCAGTCGAGTTTCGACGACGGCGGCAGCCACCTCAGCGTGCAAGGCTACGATTTGAATGGCTCAGGCGCCGAAACCTTCACCTTGGATGGCACCGTCGGCGATGTGCTGCCGCTGGAGCTGGGCGCGGGCGCCAGTGCGTTGCAGTTCAATGCCCTGCGCCCGATCAACGTTGAGAATATTGAAGATGTTGGGGCGGCGCAGCCGCTGGCGCTGGGCGAACATGTGGCGGCAGTCACTGGCTCGGCCGCACGAGACCTCTCGGCCACCATGCGCAACGTGGGGCCCAGCATCGAATACCAGCTTATCGACGACGCGGGGCAAACTACCGAATTCCACAATTACATGCTGCCTGTCACTCTCGACGGCATGTCGGTGTTTTTGCTGGGTACCCGAGCCAACCCCAACGACCCCTTCCGTTATCTGCGCATTCCAGCCGACGAGCGCATGAGTCTCGAAGAATTCATGGCCTTGCGCAGCGCATTGGCCAACCCGGAGGCTCGCCAAACTGCCGCCGAACGCTTCGCCGATTACAACCTCGGCGCTGGCGCCACTGCCCAAGCGCGCCAGTCGGTGGTAGATTCATCAGCGCGAGCGCTGGATGTTTTTGCGGCGGGCGGTCTGCAAGGGCTCACCAGTTTTCTTGAAGACAACGTGCCGGCCGACGAGCTCGAGAAGGCCGCCGCCGTGGTGATACGGCTCCTGGGTGGCAGCCTCATCATGCTGCGTGACGTTGCCCGAGAGGAGCTGGGTCTGCCACCGGTGGCCGAACTCACCGCCGAGCAGCAGGAGCAGGCCGATCTCTGGACGCGTCATGCCCTGGCGGCGTTGTCCGACCTCACTGTGTATCCCGCTCCGGTATTCTTCATGTTGCGCGATTTCGATCACGTTGAGGCGAGCGTCTTTCAGCTCAATCGTTCGCCGGGGCAGTGGGCGGTATACCTGGGTTGTGTGCTTCTCATCCTGGGCGTATTTGCCATGTTCTATGTTCGCGAGCGCCGACTCTGGGTGTGGATTCGTCCCGAGAACGGCGGCAGCCGTGGCCTGATGGCCATGACTTCGCAACGGCGCAATATGGATTTCAAGCGCGAGTTCAACAAGCTGCGCACCGAGTTCGGTCGCCTGTTTCGTGAAGGAAGCGAATGATGCAAGCAAGTTCTTCCGCAACTGAAGATTTCTGGTTGGAGCCCGACGGCCCACATGGTCCGGGGGGGCGAGCCAAGCCGAACTGGACAGATCTGGCGTATCTGGTGGTGCTGGCCCTGGGTGCGTGGTACGGATTCGAGCGCGGTGGCCACCTGATGGATGTCTACGACAAGGCCATTCTGGTGGGTGCGGTGCCGGTCTTGGCCTGGCTCGGCTGGTTATGGCGACCGTTGCGCCTGCTCACCCTCGGCCTGGCGGTGGCCACTGTGCTGGCCCTGTGGCTCTATAACGGCAATCTGGAACAGGCCGAGGCCTCGTTCTGGCTGCGCTACATGCTGTCGTCGCAATCGGCCATCATGTGGATGTGCGCCTTGTTCGCGCTGGCTACGGTGTGCTACTGGCTGGGCTTGGTAGCGCGGAGCCAAACGGCCGCCTGGGTGGGTACGGTATGCACTTGGGGCGCAGTGTTCTTCGGCATTCTGGGCCTGCTCGTACGCTGGTACGAAAGCCATTTGCTGGGCGCCGACATCGGCTACATCCCGGTCAGCAACCTCTACGAAGTCATCATCCAGTTTGCGCTCATCACGGCGCTGTTCTACCTCTACTACGAGCAACGCTACCAAACGCGCAGTTTGGGTGCATTTGTGATGCTGATCGTTTCGGCGGCCATGGGCTTTTTGCTGTGGTACACCTTCGCCCGCGACGCCTACATCATTCAGCCCCTGGTGCCGGCGCTGCAAAGCTGGTGGATGAAACTGCACGTGCCGGCCAACTTCATCGGCTATGGCACCTTCTCACTGGCCGCCATGGTGGGCTTTGCCTATCTGGTGAAAGAACATGGTCAAACGCGCTCCTGGTGGAAGCTGGTGCCGCTCTTCGTGCTCGGCGTATTGCTGGCGGCCGAACCCATGGTGTTTCGTACCGAGGGGCTTTCCACGTACTGGATGCTGTATTTTGGCATCGGGGCCATTGTGGTGGGCTTGATTCTCGCGGCGCGGCGACCGCTGTCGGAACGGTTGCCGCCGCTCGAGGTGCTCGACGACATCATGTACAAGGCCATTGCCGTAGGCTTTGCCTTCTTCACGGTGGCCACCATCCTGGGTGCGCTCTGGGCAGCCGAAGCCTGGGGAGCCTACTGGCAATGGGACCCAAAAGAAACCTGGGCGCTCATCGTCTGGCTGAATTACGCTGCCTGGCTGCACATGCGCCTCATGAAAGGCCTGCGTGGCACTTACGCGGCGTACTGGGCCCTCGTCGGTCTGCTGATTACCGGTTTTGCCTTCCTCGGTGTCAATATGTTCCTGGCCGGCCTACACTCCTACGGTGAACTTTAATCACCGGAGGAATGCATGAGCCCTAGCCAAGACAACCTCGCACCCAACGTGCCCTCGCGAACCGAGCTGCGTCGCCAGAGCGCTCGCATTCGGCGGGTGGTGGCCAAGCTGGGATGGCCGTGGTGGCTGGTACGCGGTGTGGCTGTGTTGGTGGGTTTGTGGCTTTTCTGGATGCTGGCCAGCCGCATCCTGGCGTTTGGCGACGGCGTCAGCTACGACTGGGTAGGGCCTTCCGGCGCCGCTGTGGTCGACCTGTTGGAGCGAATCAACCCCTACCTTTGGTGGGTGGCCGTGGTGATTGTGGGTCTGATTCTTCTGGCCATTGTGCGCGCCATCTGGTGGCACAGCGTGCAGCGTGAGCACGTGGTGCCTGTGCCACCCGACGATCTCGCGCAACTCAACGCCAGTTTGTCGCCTCCCGTGCGAGAAGTGCTTGCCTGGGTGTGGCGTGATCGCACTCGTCCATTGGCCCAAGGCGATCTTCGGCAAACCCTCGCCGAACTGCGCGCTGGCCGTCTGCTCAAGATTCGGCTGGCCCGCGAGCAGGCGCAAGTGTTGAGCCTGCCGCCAGCCAACTTCGAAGGCTGAGGCCTGCAGTTGTTGCTGCAGCGTCGCGGCGTTCCTGGTACATACTGAGCTGCTTCCGGGGTTTCTTGCGGCGCTGCCTGCCGGGCTTCTTGTTGCGGTGCCACGAGCCCGGCTCGACCCGGCACAGCGAAGGGGTTCAGCCCCTCGCGCTGTTTACTACGGTCACGCCACCAACCGCCTCACATATACCGGCAAGGTGAACAGTGCCTGGTGCATTTCCGCGTCGTAGTAATCCAGGTTGTCGATCTTTCGCTCTGCCATGCGATGTGCGATCACCTCGCGATCCACGGTGAGTGGGTCGAGGGTATCGCTCGCCGTCGCCATGCCCCACAGTGAGCCGTAGAGAGGCACATAGGCGGTCATGGGGCGCACGATGGCAAACACTTCTTTGAGCTCGCGGGTGAGCCGCTGCACGGTGTTCGGGTCGAAGTAGGGCGAGCCGATGTGCAGAGTGATGGCGCCGCCCGGCCGCAAGATGCGCTGACAGAGGCGAAAGAAATCTGCGGTGTAGAGGCGTTCGGCTGGGGTATCGGGATCGGTGAGGTCGAGCACGATGAGATCGAAAGTGTCGGTGGTTTCCTTCACGTAGGCAAAGCCATCACCGATCCGAACTTCCAGGCGGGGGTCGTCGAAGGCGCCGCGGTGGATACTGCCCAGCTGTTCGCGGGCCATTTCCACCACGGCCCCGTCAAGTTCAGCCATGACCACGCGTTCCATGGATGGGTGCTTGAGCAGCTCTTCGGTGGAGCCGCCGTCTCCGCCGCCGATCACCAGGGCGCGCTGGGGCGACGGGTGGCAGATGGCGGCCGGATGCACCATGCATTCGTGATAAACGAATTCGTCTTTTTCGGAGGTCATGAAGCGACCGTCCAGACGAAAGAGGCGACCAAAGCTCTCGGTATCGTGCACTTCCACCCGTTGGTAATCGGATTGGAAGTCGGCAATCTGGCGTGTTGACCGGGTGCCGAAAACGTAGGGCGAAGCGCCGTTCTCCAGCAGGAGCTGGCCTTCGGTCTCGGTGGCGCGAACGGCTGCCTCGTCCTGGTTCAGGTCGCCACGCATAATGCGCTCGCCTTGCCAGCTCGATGGCTGAAAGTGCTGGCGCAAGGTGTCGAACAGTTGTTGCGCCTTGCCCGAGTTGTCGCTCATGTAATTACAGACGTAGACGTCGAGCGTCACGCCATTGCGCTCAGGCCAGGTGTGGATGGCCAGGTGTGATTCAGCCAGTAATAGGGTGCCAGTGATGCCACCGGGTTCGCCGTCGACGTCAGGGAAAAGAAAAAACTTCTCGTCCACAATCGTCAAGCCGGCGTCCTGGGTTGCTTCGCGACATGTCCGTGTAAGCGTTTCCAGATCAATCAACAGGGATTGAGGGCAGTTGCAACCGAACAAATCGCCGGTGAGATGCAAGCCTTGCATCGCGTTCTCCAGTGCAAAAAACAGTGAGTTGCTGGGCGTGACGGCACACGCCCTCCAGGCCGTACCCTTACGGTCGGCCGATGGTGCAAGGCATCGAGGGCGTCCTGCCCTTCGATGCGGGGGCTTGGTGGCTCAGTATCGAGCTCGTTGGGCGCGAACTTTCTCGAGCGTGTCGCCAAACTGCTGAATGCGACTGCGCTCCTGGTTCACGACTGCCTCTGGGGCTCGTTCAACGAAACGGGGGTTATCCAGTTTGCTTTGAGCCTTGGCGATTTCGCCCTCGAGACGGGCGATTTCTTTGTCGAGGCGGGCGCGTTCAGCCTCGACATCGATTTCTACATGCAACATGAGGTGCGAGTTGCCCACCACCTGCACGGGCGCGCCGACATCGGGTAGTTGCGGCAGCACGCTCACTTCGGACAGGCGGGCAAGCGCAGCCAGATACGGTGCGTTACGTTCAAGAATTTCGGCGTTGCCGGTGGCTAGCAGCGGCACTTTCTGTGCCGGTGACAGCGACATTTCTCCACGCAGGGCGCGAATGGCGTCGACCTGCGCCTTGAGCTCGTTGATCGCGGCTTCGGCCTGGGCATCGACCTGCTCGGGCTGGCTCTCGGGCCAAGGCTGCACACTGATCGACGTGGTTTCGTTCGGTTGCAGCCGACCGGCCACCAGAGCTACCTTCTGCCAGAGCTCTTCGGTGATGAAGGGAATGATGGGGTGGGCCACCCGCAGCACCGCCTCCAGCACCTGGATGAGGGTTTGGCGCGTGCCCAGCTGTTGGGCAGGATCGCCGGTTTGCAGTTGAACCTTGGCCAGCTCCAGATACCAGTCGCAGTATTCGTCCCAGACGAAGCGGTAAATGGCGTTGGCGATGAGGTCGAACCGATAGCTGGCGAAGCCGCGCGAAACTTCTTCAAGTGTGTGCTCGAAGCGGCTGAGAATCCAGCGATCAGCGAACGACAGGGTAGCGCCGCTGGATTCGAGATCGTGCTCGGCGGTGTGCATGAGCACAAAGCGTGAGGCGTTCCAGAGCTTGTTGCAGAAATTGCGATAGCCCTCGCAACGCTTGAGGTCGAAATTGATGTTGCGCCCCAGCGTGGCGTAGGCGGCCATGGTAAAGCGCAGGGCGTCGGCGCCGAATGCCGGAATGCCGTCGGGGTATTCCTTGCGGGTTTGCTTCTCGATTGCTTCGGCCTGACGCGGGTTCATGAGGCCGGTGGTGCGTTTGGCCACGAGGCTTTCGAGATCGATACCGTCGATGAGGTCTACCGGATCGAGCGTGTTGCCGCGCGACTTGCTCATCTTTTGCCCTTGGGCGTCGCGCACCAGGCCATGAACGTAGACGTCGTGAAACGGCACTTTGCCGGTGAAGTGCATGGTCATCATCACCATGCGCGCCACCCAGAAGAAGATGATGTCGAAGCCGGTAACCAGCACGCTGGAAGGCAAGTAGCGCTCGAGGTCGGGCGTTTGCTTGGGCCAGCCCAGCGTGGTGAAGGGCACCAGCGCCGACGAGAACCAGGTGTCGAGCACGTCGTCATCGCGACGCAGCGGCCCATCGACACCGGCGGCTTTCGCCTTTTGCTGCGCCTCTTCTTCGGTGCGAGCCACGAATACCTGGCCGTCTTCGGCGTACCAGGCCGGGATGCGATGACCCCACCAGAGTTGGCGAGAGATGCACCAATCCTGGATGTTTTCGAGCCACTGGTTATAGGTGGTGGCCCAGTTTTCGGGGTGAAACTTGACCCGACCATCGGCCACCACTTCGAGCGCCACCTCGGCAATCGATTTGCCCGGGTAGCGAGTGCCTTCCGGAGCCGGCTGGCTCATGGCGACAAACCATTGGTCGGTGAGCATGGGCTCGATGACCGCGCCGGTACGATCGCCGCGCGGTTGCATGAACTTGTGCGGCTCGGTGCGCACCAGAACGCCCTGCGACTCGAGGGCCTCGACCACAACCTTGCGTGCTTCGAAGCGGTCGAGGCCGCGGAAGGCAGCCGGCGCGCTGTCATTGACCTTGGCGTCGAGCGTGAAGATCTCGATCAGGGGCAGGTTGTGCCGCAGCGCGCAGGCGTAGTCGTTGAAGTCGTGAGCGCCGGTGATTTTTACGCAACCCGTGCCAAAAGCCGGGTCGACGAAATCGTCGGCAATGATGGGGATGGTGCGATCGCACAGAGGCAAGTGCAGCTCACGACCCACCAGGTGACGGTAACGGTCGTCGTCGGGGTGTACCGCCACGGCGGCGTCGCCCAGCATGGTTTCGGGCCGGGTGGTGGCCACGGTCATGCCCTCGATGGTGCGGGTGCTGCCATCGGCCTCGGTGATGGTTTGCGGGCCATCCACAAAGGGGTACTGGATATGCCACAAGTGGCCGTCGGTTTCTTCGGTGACCACTTCGAGGTCGGACACCGCGGTGAGCAGCTCTGGATCCCAGTTCACCAGGCGCTTGCCGCGATAGATCAGGCCTTGCTCATACAGCCGCACGAAGGTTTCGACAACGCCGCGTGAGAGGTCGTCGTCCATCGTGAAGTATTCGCGCTCCCAGTCGGCCGAGGCGCCAAGACGCCGCATTTGCGTGGTGATCGTGCCGCCTGAGTACTGCTTCCATTCCCACACTTTTTCAACGAAACGCTCGCGGCCGAGGTCGTGACGTGAGATTTGCTGTGCATCGAGCTGGCGTTCGACCACAATCTGGGTGGCGATGCCGGCGTGATCGGTGCCGGGAATCCAGGCCGTGTCGGCGCCCCGCATACGGAAGTAGCGGGTGAGGCCATCCATGATGGTCTGGTTGAAACCGTGACCCATATGCAGCGTGCCCGTCACGTTGGGCGGCGGCAGCTGGATGGCGAACGTTTCGGCTGAGCCGTTGGCGACGTGTTGGCCCGAGCGGAAATAGCCCCGACGCTCCCATTCGGGGTACCAGCGCGCTTCGATGGCAGCCGGCTCGAAGCCCTTGGAGAGCTCCGCGGCGGCGGCCCGGTCGGCCTGCTGGGTGGTGTTCGGTGCCGCATCACCCGCCACAGGATTTTGAGTGGCGGGAGCGGCGTTGGCGTCAGTTCTGGCGCTCATGGCTATCCCGATTCTGCAAAGGCAGCAAACCCTCCATTATAGGGGAACTTGCTCGTTGATTTTTGTGGGGCATGACTTGACCGCCTGGCCAATGGTCTCTCAGCCCAGGTGTCGCAAGATGGCTTGCCGAACCACGCCCTCGATCTCGGGTACCAGCTCGGCCATGACATCTTCCACGATCGCGTCGATGGCGGAACTCGAGAGTGGGGCAGGCCCAGACGCCTGGGGCTGGGCGTGGCTTGGGCGTGCATGCGAAGGGGTAGCCGACGCACTGGGTGGCGGGGTGTCTACCACCTGAGTGAGCACGGGCACATTGTCGTCGTACGGCGCCACGGCTTCGTCTTCGTCGTCAAGGTTCAATACCGGCTCGTTGCGGCGGGTGCGAAACGGCGGCAATTGACTCATGGTAGCTCCTCGGGTAGTTGGTTATGGTTCAGGTCATAGCGGTGAAGCAGGCATCCGGCCGCCTCATAATGGCGCCAGAGGCGTCGGGAACGCTCGCGATGCTCGGGCTGAACCGTGACAATTTCAATAATGTTGCGACAACCGTTAATATCAACGGGCTGGGTATGAAGCGAGATCAACCACGGTGCGGGATTCATCGGTTGAGTTGCCCACAGCATTATTCGACATCCCGTGCCTGCATCGGGTTCGCCAACCGTGTGGGGAACGAAAGCGGTAGTTTCGTACTCCCATAACCACTCACCGATACGCTCCAGGTGCGTGGAGTTGCCCAAAATATGTACGGTGCCCGAACGTTGCAGCCGAGCTGCCAGCATGCAAGCGGTGGCCGTCCACCGGGCAGCATTGAACACAAAGTGAACTCGCGGCGGTTGGCCGGCTGCGAGGGGGAAGGCGCTGGCTTGCGATCCAGTCGAGG
>JAJUJN010000019.1 GCA_029265335.1 Alcaligenaceae bacterium | reverse complement strand
CGACCTGGGCGATCCCGAAATCACCCGCCTGGGTCGCCGGCATCCTTCCGAACCGGTGGCGCGTTCAGTGTCGCCGTTTGGCGATGAAATCTTCTGGATCGGGCCCGTGGGCCAGGTGGCCGATAATGCTCCAGGCACCGACTTCCACACCGTCGCCAAAGGCGCCGTGTCGATCACGCCATTGCGGATCGACCACACTCACCATGAACAGCTCGACGCCTTGCGCGCCTGGGCGGAACGCTGAGCCTGGTTCGTCGTTCGAGGGTTAGCCATGCCCAACCGCAAGTCACCCCGGTCGCGTGTTACCGCGACAAACAGCAATACTCGGGTCAGCACGGGGCAGCTGCCCCGTCGCGCTGTCGCCCGGCCCACCCCGGCCGACGTACCGCGACCCGCCAATAGCAACACCCGGGTAGGCGCCGGCCTGGCCGTGCGCAAACCGGCGGAGCAGGTGGAGAGTTCCAGCGCGGGTCGCGACCTCTCAGCCGAGGCCGCTTTCGAAGGTCTGCGTAAACGCATGGTGCAGAACCTGCGCGATACCGGCATTACCAACGAGCGTGTGCTGGCCGCCATGCAGCAGGTGCCGCGCCATCGTTTCGTCGATGAAGCGCTGGCCAGTCGTGCCTACGAGAACGCCCCCCTTCCTATCGGCGCCGGCCAAACCATCTCCCAGCCCTGGATTGTGGCCCGCATGCTCAGTGCGGTGATGGGTGGGGGCACGGTACGGCGAGCCTTGGAAGTCGGGGCCGGCTGCGGCTACCAGGCCGCTCTCATGGCCCAGCTGTTCCCGCAGGTGGTGAGCGTGGAGCGTATTCGGGTGCTTTACGATCAGGCGCGAGAGCGACTGCGCAGCCTGGGGATTACGAATGTGCAACTGGTCTTTGGCGATGGCCGGGCGGGATGGCCGGCTGGGGCCCCTTACGATGCCATTGTGGTGGCGGCAGCGGGTATTGCCATTCCGGAAGCCTTGCTCCAACAGCTCACGCCAGGCTCCGGCCGCCTGCTGGCGCCCGAGGGTTCGGGGAACAGTCAGCAGCTGGTGATGATCGAACGACTCACTCACGATAATTTCCGACGAACCGAGCTCGAAGCCGTGCGCTTCGTGCCTTTGCAATCCGGGGTAAAGTTATGAGCATGCCGCTCGCTTTCCGGGTCGTGCAAGAAGAAAGCAAGGAGAAATATATGGCGATTGCAGGATTGCGTCTTGGCGTGGCGCGCCTGGGCCGCCTGGCGTGCGCGCTGGGCATCGGAGCCGCCCTGATGGCGGCTTGTACAACCAACACCCGCGCACCGGTGGTTGATCTCGCCGGCGGTGCCGACGTAGGCGCGGCGAGTGTGCCCTCGGGGCAGGCCACCTACGTGGTTCGACCGGGCGACACCCTTTATTCGATCGCCCGGCAGCATCAGGTGAGCTGGGAAGACGTGGCCCGTTGGAACAACATCCACGACCCCTCGCAGTTGCGAGTCGGCACCACTCTGCGAGTGGGTACCGGCGACGCCAGCACCGTGGCGCAAGCCTCCGGGGCACAGGTTCAGCCCATCGCTTCCACGAACGTTGAAAGCCGCCCGCTCGATGGCGCCGCGGCAACCCCCGGCAGCAGCCAACGTCCCACGCCCGATACCACCAGCGGTATCAACTGGGCCTGGCCCGCGAGTGGCGAGGTGATCGATGGCTTCAACGAGTCGCTCAACAAGGGCATCGATATTCAGGGTGAAGTTGGCGATCCGGTTATGGCCACCGCCGATGGCGTCGTGGTGTACGCGGGCAGCGGCTTGCGCGGCTACGGCAACCTGCTGATCGTGCGGCACGATTCCACCTTCCTGTCGGCCTATGCCCATAACAGCCGTTTGCTGGTGGCCGAGGGCGACAAGGTTTCGCGCGGCCAGACCATCGCCGAGCTGGGGCAATCCGACGCGCCGTCGCCGCGCCTGCATTTCGAGATCCGTCGCGGAGGTACACCCGAGGATCCCATGCGTTTCTTGCCGCCTCGATGACACCCAGTCTCGTTTTCGATCTCGAAACCGTGCCCGACGCCGCAGGCTTGCGTGCTCTAGGGCACGGTGGGCCGCAGGCGGCAGACCACGAAGTGGTCGAGGCCGCGCTCGCCGCGCGGCGTGAGGCCGGCCTCAGCGAGTTTTTGCCGCTGCACCTGCAGCGCATTGTGGTCATCGGCTGTGTGTTCCGCGATTCCCAGGGCATGCGGGTGCGCACACTCGGCGGCCCCGATGACGATGAACCCGTGCTGATCCAGCAGTTCTTCCGGGCCATCGATCACTACACGCCGCGGTTGATCAGCTGGAACGGCTCGGGCTTCGATCTACCTGTGCTGCACTATCGCGCGTTGATCCACAACATTACCGCCTCGCGCTATTGGGATCTCGGCGACGACGATCGCGATTTCCGCTTCAACAACTATTTCAACCGCTACCACCTTCGGCACACCGATCTCATGGACGTGCTGGCCAAGTACAACGGCAGAGCCAATGCCCCCATGGATGAGCTCGCACGCCTTTGCGGCTTTCCTGGCAAGTTGGGCATGGACGGCAGTCAAGTGTGGCCCGCGTGGCAAGCCGGCAAGGCCGACGAGATTCGCGCTTACTGCGAAACCGATGTGGTGAATACCTGGCTGCTGTATTGTCGATTTCGCCGCATGCGCGGTGAGCTGGATGCCGCGCAGTACGATGCCGAGGTGGAGCTGGTGCGCCAGACTCTCACCGAGATCAACGCACCGCACTGGCAAGAGTACCTCGCTGCCTGGGATTCTGCAGCAGCTGGCAACTGACACGATGGAACTTGAACTCACGATCGAGTCTCTCGACCTCGACGCGCGCGGTGTGGCGCAGCATGAAGGCAAAACCATCTTCGTAGAAGGGGCGTTGCCGGGAGAGCTCATAACCGCTCGTCTGCAGCGCCGCAAGCCTTCCTATGCCACGGCCAAACTGGTCAGTTTGCGGCGACCGTCGTCGCAACGTACCACGCCTCGCTGCCCGCACTTCGGTGTTTGTGGCGGCTGCGCCATGCAGCATCTGGTTCCTCAGGCCCAGGTGGCGGTGAAACAGCGCGTGCTCGAAGAGGCCTTCTGGCAGGTGGGCCAATTGCGTCCTACCCAGATTCTGCCTGCCATGCACGGGCCAAACTGGGAGTACCGCCGTCGGGCTCGGCTGACGGCTCGCCTGGTTCCCAAGAAAGGCGGAATGCTTGTAGGCTTTCGCGAGCGCAAAAGCAGCTATGTGGCCGATATGGTCGAATGCCATGTGCTGCCGCGCCAAGTGTCCGACCTGTTGCTGCCTTTGCGGGAGCTGCTGGGCGGGCTTTCGTGTCCCGATCGATTGCCGCAGATTGAAGTGGCGGTTGGCGATCACACCGTGGCGCTGGTGTTGCGCCATCTCGAACCGCTGACTGAAACCGACCATGCTCAATTGCGCGCCTTCGGTCAGAAGTGGGACGTGCAATGGTGGTTGCAGCCCAAGGGGCCCGACACCGTTCATCGGCTCGATCCCAACGATGGCACTGCCGAGTTGGCCTACGCCTTGCCGGAATTCGGCCTACATATGCCGTTTCGGCCCACCGATTTCACCCAGGTCAACCACGAGATCAACCGGGCGCTCGTGAGCCGCGCCCTGTCTTTGCTCGACGTTCAACCCACCGATCGCGTAGCCGATCTTTTCTGCGGTTTGGGCAACTTTTCGCTGCCGCTGGCCACGCAGGCGCGCGAAGTGGTGGGGGTGGAAGGCAGTGCTGCGCTCACCGAGCGCGCTACCGAGGCGGCAGAACGGCACGGCCTTGCCCAGCGGGCAAGCTTTGCTACCACCAATCTCTTCGATATCGATGCCAACTGGCTGCGCGAGCAGGGCAGATTCGATCGCATGCTCATCGACCCGCCTCGCGAAGGCGCTCAGGCGCTGGCGCAAGCGCTGGTGGCCTTGCCCGACGCGGAAAGGCCGACGCGTATCGTGTATGTGTCCTGCAACCCCGCCACGCTCGCTCGAGACGCAGCGATTCTGGTGCATCAGGGCGCTTACGCCTTGCGGGCGGCAGGAGTGGTGAACATGTTTCCGCATACCGGCCATGTGGAATCGATGGCGGTATTCGAACCGGTGGGTGCGGGCTAGAAAGCTCCGGCAGAGCGCTGAACCACGCTGGGCGAATTTGTCGTGAGGCGAGGAGCGGCAGGGCGGGCGTCGGGGTAGGGCGGCTGGTGTGGGACAGCAGGGCGGCGCGCCCTAGGTGGAGCGGCCGGTGCGGGGCACCGGTAGGCTCATGAAGAAGGGGCTGCTCCAGCTGAGGGAGCAGGCCCCGCCCGCATCACTCGCGGTCGCCACCAAAGATGCCCAGGAGCATGAGCAGGTTGGCGAACACGTTGTAGAGGTCGAGATAGATGGCCAGGGTGGCCGACACGTAGTTGGTTTCACCGCCATTCATGACGCGCTGGAGGTCGACCAGCATGAAGGCCGAGAAGATTGCAATGGCCAGCACCGAGATGGTGAGCATGAGGGCTGGCAGCTGCAGGAAAATGTTGGCCAGCGCTGCCACGATGATGATCACCGCGCCGATGAAAAGGAATTTCTGCAGGTTGGAGAGATCGCGCTTGATGGTGCTTGCCAGCGTAGCCATGCTGGCGAAGACGACCGCGGTACCGCCAAAGGCCGTCATGATGAGCGAGGCGCCGTTGCCCATGCCCAGCACGAAGCCGATGAGACGCGACAGCATGATGCCCATGAAGAAGGTGAAGCCCAGCAGCAGGGCAACGCCCAGGCCATTGTCACGATTCTTTTGGATGGCGAACATGAGGCCAAAGGCTCCGATCAGAAACACCATGGCCGTTAGGCCGGGGCTCTGACCCATGGCTTGGGCAATGCCGGTGTATAGGCCTACTGCGGCACCCAGCACGGTGGGCACCAACGAAAGTGCCAGCAGCCAGTAGGTGTTGCGCAGCACGCGGTTCTGCTGCTGTGTTTGAGTGGTTGCTGTTTGTGCCAGGGGCGACGTGCGAATTGGGTTCATGAAAATTCTGACTCCAGGGATAACGCGCAGTGAGACCACGTGGGGTGGCCTATGGTTCCGCCGAAAGCCGTAGGATTTGCTGCCAAGCAAGCCCGATGGCGATGCGACGAGGCTGCTACCTTATACCAAAGGCCACGCGTGATACAATTCCGGGTTCCAATTTTGCCACAAAGTCACTGTTTTCATTGGAGTTTTCATGTCAGTCGAGCGCACGCTTTCCATTATCAAGCCCGACGCGGTCGCCAAGAACGCCATCGGTCAGATCGTTGCCCGCTTCGAGGCCGCAGGCCTCAAAGTCGTTGCAGCGCGTCTAACCCAGCTTTCTCGCGCCCAGGCCGAGCGTTTTTACGCCGTTCACAGCGAGCGTCCTTTCTTCAAGGACCTCGTCGACTTCATGGTGTCGGGCCCGGTGTTTGTCCAGGTGCTCGAGGGCGAGAACGCCATCCAGAAAAACCGTGATCTCATGGGCGCCACCGATCCCAAAAAGGCAGAGCCCGGCACCATCCGCGCCGATTTCGCTGAAAGCATCGACGCCAACGCCGTACATGGCTCCGATGCCCCCGACACGGCGCGCACCGAAGTTGCGTTTTTCTTCCCCGAAATCGATATTCACAGCCGCTGATCGCGTTACACTGCCGCACATGTCCACCCCCACGCCAACTCCGGTCAACACTCCGCCCGTGAACCTGCTGGGCCTGGATGGCGCTGCGCTCGCGCAATGGGTCGGAGAGCAGGGTGGCAAGCCCTTTCGGGCGCGGCAGTTGTCGCGCTGGATTCACCAGCGGGGGCAGGCCGATTTCGCGGCCATGACCGATCTCGCGCGGCAGTTCCGAGAAGATCTCCAACGCAAGGCGGTGGTAGAAGTGCCGCCCGTCGTCAAGTCGCTCAAGTCGCGCGACGGCACCCGCAAGTGGCTCTTCGGTGTGGGCAACAACAACGCGGTCGAAGCCGTGTTCATTCCCGAAGACGACCGCGGCACGCTCTGCATTTCCACCCAGGCAGGGTGTACGGTGGCATGCCCCTTCTGCTCCACAGGGCACCAAGGTTTCAACCGCAATCTCGAAGTTCACGAGATCATCGGTCAGCTGTGGTGGGCTCGGCACGCCTTGCTGGCCGAAGGCGATACCGGCCGCTTGCCGGGCGGCTCGCCGGTGGTAGACGATCGCGTGGTGAGCAATATCGTGCTCATGGGCATGGGTGAGCCCTTGCTCAACTACAACAATGTGGTGCCGGCGCTGAAGCTCATGCTCGACGACAACGCCTATGGGCTGTCAAGGCGTCGAGTCACCTTGTCTACCTCGGGTGTGGTGCCCATGATCGATCGCCTGCGCGATGACTGCCCTGTGGCACTGGCGGTGTCGTTGCATGCACCCAACGACGAGTTGCGCGATCATCTGGTGCCGCTCAACCGCAAATACCCGCTGCGCGAACTGCTCGATGCTTGCCTGCGCTACCTCGAGGCCGCGCCGCGCGACTTCATCACCTTCGAGTACTGCATGCTGAGTGGTGTGAACGACACCGATGAGCATGCTCGCGAGCTCATAGAAATCGCTCGAGCGGTTCCCAGCAAGCTGAACCTCATCCCTTTCAATCCATTCCCGCAATCGGGGCTGCGGCGCTCCTCTCCCACTCGGGTCAAGGAGTTTGCCCGGCGCCTCATGGATGCCGGCATTGTCCCCACCGTACGCAAAACCCGGGGCGACGATATCGACGCGGCCTGCGGCCAGTTGGCAGGCGAAATTCGTGATCGCACTCGGCTTACTTCTCTGATGCCTGGGCGTCGTCAGGCCATTCCGATCATCGAGGCGTCGCAATGACACCCGAACAAGCCAAGGTCGATCCCATCTTCCAGGCCGATAATCCACCGAGCCCAGTCGATCGTACCGAACCCAATGTGCCCGGCGGATCGCTGGGCGCCAATCTGCGATCGTTGCGCGAAGCTCGCGACTGGTCCATTGCCGACGTTTCGGCCCGCCTCAAGTTTTCGTCGCGCCAGATCGAGGCGCTCGAGGCAGATCAATTCGACGAACTCCCGCATGGGCCTTCCTTGCGTGGCATGGTTCGCAACTATGCGCGCTTGCTCGATGCCGACCCCGACGCCATGATGCAGGCCTTGCCCGCACATCTGCAGCCCAAGCCGGCGCCGTTGGGCCATCTGGCGGCGATCGACACTCACGCCGACTTGCCTCCGGGCACGACTTTCCCGGGTGTGGTCAATTCTGGCGGTCGAGGTCGGGCGTGGGGCCTCGGGGTACTCATATTGCTCTTGCTGGCGCTGGTAGCGCTGGCGGCTTATCTATTCTTTGCGTGGTGGCTGCCCCGCACTCAGGGGCTCAATGCCGACGATCCCGTTACCCTGCCTTTCATGATCGAGGAATCGGGCTCAACGCCCGAGGCCACTGGGCCGGTGTCGGGTGTCATTAGTAACGTGCCCGAAACCGTGCTGCCGTCGGTGTCCGGGGTAGGGTCTGTAGGTGCGCCGGCTGCGGTCGATGGTCAAAATGGCGTTGCAGCGCCAGCTGGCGATACCACTGCAGCCGACTCTGGCGTCACACTCGTGGCTCCCGGCCAAGGTTCTACAATGCCTGAAGCCCCGCAGGCCAGCAGCCAGGCGGCAACGCCGGCAAGCTCAGGCATGACGGCAATGTCTCCCGAGGCCGCTGCGCCAGCCCCAGCCTCGCCCACCGCGCCCTTTGTCGTGCCGGGCATGGAAAACCTCCAAACCCCTTCGGCGGCCGCACCCGCGGACGCCGGCGAGCCAGCCCCGGCCGAGGCCCCGTCGCCGGCCAATACCATCGCCTTCAACGTCACCGGCGAGAGCTGGATCGAAGTGCGCGATGCCGGCGGCAGTGTTGTGCTCTCGGCCACTTTGCCGGCGGGCGAAACTCGCACGCTCGAAGTCGAGCCGCCCGCGCGCGTCGTGATCGGCAACGCCAATGGCGTCACTCTGCAGTGGCAAGGCGAGGCCATCGATCTCGGTGCACATCAGCGTGGCAATGTGGCTCGTCTCACCCTGGAATAATGTTTTATGAATGCATTACCCAGCGCCGCTGCGGGGTTGCCCGGCACTGAGCCGCGGCGCCCCACCCGTGAAGTGACGGTGGCGTGGCAAGATACTCTGGTGCGCATTGGCGGCAAGGCACCCATTGTGGTGCAGTCAATGACCAATACCGATACGGTCGATGCCATCGGCACTGCCATTCAGGTGAAGGAGCTCGCCCAGGCGGGTTCCGAAATTGTGCGCATCACCGTCAACACCCTGGAGGCTGCCCGCGCTGTGCCCGCCATCCGCGAGCAGCTCGATCGCATGGGCGTTTCTGTGCCCCTCGTGGGCGATTTTCATTACAACGGTCACAAGCTGCTCACGCAGGTGCCCGAGTGTGCTCAAGCCCTCTCCAAGTACCGTATCAACCCCGGCAACCTGGGGGCAGGGCACAAGCGCGATGATCACTTCGCCCAAATGATCGAAGTGGCGTGCCGCTACGAGCGACCCATTCGGATCGGCGTGAATTGGGGCAGCCTGGATCAAGCTTTGATGGCGCGCCTCATGGATGCGAACCAGCAAAGTCCGCATCCTCAGCCGGCGTCACAGGTGATGCGCGAAGCCTTGGTGCAATCCGCACTGGAAAGCGCGCAGCAAGCCGAGCGTCTGGGCTTGCCGGGCGATGCCATTGTGCTGTCGTGCAAAGTGAGCCAAGTGCAAGATCTCATCTCGGTCTACCAGGATCTCGCCTCGCGCTGCAATTACCCGCTGCATCTCGGTCTTACCGAAGCTGGCATGGGCAGCAAGGGCATCGTGGCATCCACCGCCGCGCTCGCAGTGTTGCTGCAGCAGGGTATTGGCGACACCATCCGCATATCGCTCACGCCCGAGCCGGGTGGTGATCGCACTCGTGAGGTGGTGGTGGCGCAGGAAATCCTGCAAACCATGGGTTTGCGTGCGTTCACCCCCATGGTAGTGGCCTGCCCCGGGTGCGGTCGCACCAGCAGTACCTTTTTTCAGGAACTGGCCGACGATATTCAAACGTATCTGCGCCAACAGATGCCCGTCTGGCGTGATCAATATCCGGGTGTGGAAACGCTGTCGGTTGCGGTGATGGGCTGCGTGGTGAACGGGCCCGGAGAAAGTCGCCATGCCGATATCGGCATCAGTCTGCCCGGCACTGGTGAACAGCCTGTCGCACCGGTTTACGTGGAGGGCGAACGCGTAGTCACCCTCAAGGGCGAACACATCGCTCGCGACTTCCAGCAAATGCTGGACGACTACGTGCGCCGCCGCTTTGCTGCCACGCCTTCCACGACTCACTGACCCCTTCGGGGCCGCGTCGAACTCTAGGTATCCATGTCTGACACATTCAAGAAGCTCACCGCCGTGCGCGGTATGAACGATATTTTGCCCGGCCAATCGGCTGCCTGGGAAACCCTGGAGCGTTTGGTCCGTGACTGGCTACGGAGCTATGGCTACGTGAACCTGCGTACGCCGGTGCTGGAGCATACCCGTCTCTTCACCCGGGGCATCGGCGAGGTGACCGACATCGTCGAAAAAGAGATGTATACCTTTACCGACGCGCTCAATGGCGAGTCGCTTACCCTGCGCCCCGAGTTCACGGCGGGCATGGTTCGCGCCACCATCGAACACAATCTGCTCTACGATCGCCCGCGGCGGGTCTTTGCCATGGGCCCCGTGTTTCGGCATGAGCGGCCGCAACGGGGCCGTTATCGTCAGTTTCATCAGATTGATGTCGAAGCGCTGGGCTACGCCGGCCCCGATGTGGATGCCGAGCAGATCCTCATGCTGGCTCGACTCTGGCGCATCCTCGGCTTGAACGACATTCGACTTGAAATCAACTCGTTGGGCACTCCCACCGAGAGGGCCGCGCACCGCGAAGACCTCATTGCCTATCTCGAAGGCTTCAAAGATCAGCTCGACGAAGACGGTCGACGCCGCCTGTACAGCAACCCCTTGCGGGTGCTCGACACCAAGAATCCCGCGTTGCAGGCCATGGCCGAGGGAGCCCCACGTCTGCTCGATTACCTGGGCGACGAATCCCAGGCGCACTTCGACGCGCTGCGAGCGCGGCTCGACGACGCAGGGGTGTCCTACACCATCAATCCGCGCCTGGTGCGAGGTCTCGACTATTACAATCTCACCGTATTCGAGTGGGTGACGGATCGCCTGGGTGCCCAGGGCACGGTATGCGGCGGCGGTCGCTACGATGGGCTGGTAGAGCTGCTCGGCGGCAAGCCGGCGCCCGCGATCGGTTTTGCGATCGGCGTCGAGCGTCTGCTTGAACTTTGGCAGCAGCAGGAGTTGGCCCTCGACGCCAGCGAATGCGATGTCTACCTTGTGCATCAGGGCGAAGGTGCGGCCCGCCAGGCGCTGCAGTTGGCCGAGGCCATTCGCGACGCCGGCCTGGATGTGATCGTGCATGCGGTGACGCAAAGCTTCAAGGCGCAATTCAAGCGCGCCGACGGCTCGGGTGCATCCTTTGCGGTAATTCTCGGCGACAATGAGCTGGCTGAGGGTGCAGCCACCGTCAAGCATCTGGCCGATGGCCGCCAGGAGTCGGTGGCTTTTGCCCAGCTCCCGGCGCATTTGGTCACGTGCCTCGTTGCTGCAGAATCGAACGAAGGTCCGGCCACGGGGAACACACCCGCAGACTCCGTATAATCAGCAGTTTGCGCCGGGTGTGAGCATCGCCGTCCGATCTGGGCCGGCAGTGGCACACCCCCCTTCGCCGCACAACCAAGGCAAACCAAAGGCATACCAAGGGCAATCATGACTTACGATCTCGAAGAGCAGGAACAAATCGAGGCTATCAAGGCCTGGTGGGCGAAGTGGGGCAACACGCTCCTCACCATCATTACAGTGGTGCTGTTGGCTGTGGCATCTTGGCAAGCGTGGAATTGGTATCAGCGACACCAGGCCATGCAGGCTGCCGGTGTCTTCGAAGCTTTGCAGGTTGCTGTGCGACAGCAGCAGCCCAGTCAAGTGCTCGACGCCAGCGCCCGGCTCAACAATGATTACGGTGGCACAGCCTACGCCGATCGTGGCGCTCTGTTGGCGGCTAGCGCTCTCGTCGCTCTGGGCGAGAACGACGCTGCTCGCCAGCGTCTGGAGTGGGTCATGAATCGCAAGCACGCGGCCTTTGCCCCTGTGGCTCGCTTGCGTCTGGCCACGCTTCTGCTCGACTCCGGGCAGCCGGCTGAGGGGCTTGAGCTCCTGAGTGGCAGCGCGCCGCAAGGTTTCGGCGCCCTCTATGCCGACCGTCGCGGTGATCTTCTTTACGCCCTGGGTCGTACGAACGACGCCGTCGCGGCCTGGCAAGAAGCCCAGCAAGAGCTGCCGGCGGCCGATCCCTTGGCGGCAGTGGTATCGCTGAAGCTCGAGGCGCTTGCGCCCGCACAGGAGGGTGCATGATGCGTTGGCTATTTCGTGGTCTTCCCTCGGCTCGCCTGTGGCGGGCTGTCGCCGTGGGCGCCGTTGGCGTGGCCCTGGCCGGTTGTTCTTGGCTTTCGCCGCGCGATACCCGTTACGATCCGGTGCCCCTGGTGGATTTCACGCCGGAACGCCAGGCGGGCATCGCCTGGAGTGTCAATGTGGGCAATGAAGCCGGCATAGGTTTCTCGCCGGCGGTCACGAGTTCGGCGGTTTATGCTGCGAGCGCCAACGGAAACGTGGCCAAGATCGATCTGCGTTCGGGCAGTGTGCAATGGCAGGCGCAGGTGGCAGAAGGGCTGCAGGCAGGGGCCGGCTCCGACGGCAATACCACCGCCGTGGTGACCCCCAGTGGCGAAGTCGTGGCATTCAACGACGAAGGGGTCGAGCGCTGGCGCAACCAGGCCAGCAGCGAAGTGCTGGTGCCACCGGCCGTGGGCGACGGTGTCGTGGTGGTGCGAAGTGGCGATTACCGAGTGCAGGCGTTCGACGCCAGCACGGGCGAGCGGGTATGGAGCATGCAGCGTCCGGGTCCGTCGCTGTCGCTACGGGCCGCCAACCAGATGACGATCGCCGGTGGCTACGTGTTCAGCGGCCTGCCCGGCGGCAAGGTCGTGGCCATCAACATCCGCACCGGCGTCATTGAGTGGGAAGGCACTGTGGCCATACCTCAAGGGGCTACCGAGCTCGAGCGCGTCGCCGATGTGGTGGGCCGACCCGTACTGGCCGGCGACCTGTTGTGTGCGGCAGCGTATCAAGGGCGTATTGCCTGCTTCGATCTGATGACCGACGGCAGCACGGTTTGGGCCCGCGACCTCTCGGCCAGCGCCGGCCTGGCGGTAGACCAGAGTACGGCCTTCGTCTCCGACGCCAAAGGCGTGGTGCATGCCTACCTGCTGTCGGGAGGCGCCAATATCTGGCAACAAGACGACATGCGTTACCGACGACTCTCGGCGCCCGGCACCGACGGTCGGGCTGTGGCTGTCGGTGATTTTGAGGGCTATGTTCATTTTCTTGCGCGCGAAGACGGTCGACTGCTGGCCAGAGTGCGTGCGGGGAACCGGCCCATTCTGGCTCCCGTCATCGGCACTCCGCAAGGCTTTGTCGTGCAAAACAGCAATGGCTCGGTCCACTTGCTCACCACAGGTAGCTAAATGACCCTCACCTCATCCGGGTTCAAGCCCGTCGTGGTGCTGGTGGGCAGGCCTAACGTGGGCAAGTCCACGCTGTTCAACCGGCTCACGCGCTCGCGCGCCGCCTTGGTGGCCGATATGCCGGGCCTGACGCGAGATCGCCACTACGGTGAAGGGCGGTTAGGCGACCACGCCCACATCGTGGTAGATACCGGCGGCTTCGAACCTGTGGTGAAAGACGGCATCATGGCTGAGATGGGTCGGCAAACCCGAGCAGCTATCGATGAAGCCGATGTGGTGATTTTTCTGGTCGACGGTCGCACCGGCCTTACGGCGCACGACGAGCAGATCGCGGCTCTGCTGCGGCGCTCGGGGCGCCCGGTGTTGGTCGCCGTCAATAAATCCGAAGGCCGCCGCTCGCCCATGGCGGTGGCCGAATTCTATGAACTGGGGTTGGGCGAGCCGCGAGCGGTGTCGGCAGCTCATGGCGATGGCGTTGGCGATTTGATTGATTCCGCCCTTGCTCTGGTGCCGCGGGTTGCGCCTGCGACAGCAGAAACCCTTGCGGACGCCGGCGAGGTTGCCGATGGCACGGCGCTTTCGTCGGAGCTCCAACCCCCCCCTGCCGACGCGGCGATGCAACCGGAAGTGCCGGGGGAGCCTGCCTCCCCAGAACCGGCCACTGCTCCACGGCATCGGATTCGCCTGGCAGTGGTGGGGCGACCGAATGTAGGCAAGTCCACCCTCATCAACGCCCTGCTGGGTGAACAGCGGGTGATCGCTTTCGATCAACCAGGCACCACACGCGACGCCATTGAAGTCCCCTTTCAACGAGGCAAGCGCGACTACGTGTTGATCGACACCGCGGGTCTGCGGCGGCGGGGCAAGGTGTTCGAAGCTGTCGAGAAGTTCTCGGTGATCAAAACGCTGCAGGCGATCGAAGCGTCGAATGTGGTGATACTGATGCTCGATGCCCAGGCCGAAATTTCCGACCAAGACGCTCACATTGCGGGGTTCGTGTTGGAAACCGGTCGGGCCGTAGTGGTGGCCATCAACAAATGGGATGGCCTCGATCGCGACCGCAAAGACTGGATCAAGCGCGAGTTCGATCGCAAGCTGCGCTTTCTATCATTTGCCGAGGTGTTTACCATCTCGGCCTTGCAACATCAGGGCGTGGGGCGCTTGTTGAAGGCCGTGGATGCGGCGCACGCCGCAGCCTACACCAAGCTTTCCACGCCGCGCCTCACGCGCGAGCTGCATGCCGCGGTGGAGCAGCAACCCCCGCCACGCAAAGGCCCTTTTCGGCCCAAGATGCGCTATGCCCACCAGGGCGGCCAGAATCCGCCGCTCATCGTCATTCACGGCAGTGGCCTGGAGGGGGTGTCGGAGTCGTACCGGCGCTATCTCGAAGGCCGTTTCCGCGATGCTTTCAAATTGCGCGGTACGCCATTGCGCATCGAGTTCCGTTCGTCGCACAATCCTTACGTGAATTAACGCGACCCTTGCGG
>JAJUJN010000174.1 GCA_029265335.1 Alcaligenaceae bacterium | reverse complement strand
GCGACAAAAAGAAGAAAACCCTGAAGCAGGATCGTGCCCGAGGGCTCACCGTCAATGCCGCGCTGATGAGCGTGCTGGGGGTGTTCCTGCTGATGGTGATCGCCATGGGCGGCATGGGGGTTTACTTCCTTCAGCAGTCGGCCAATTATTTCAACCAGCTGGAAACCGTCTCGGCCCGTTCCTACGAGGCCAACGTGATCAACTCCAGCCTGCTCCAGGCGCGGGTGCATTTGCTGTCGTCGGCACGCTACATGGAGCGCGCTGCCCAGGCCGAGCGCGATATGGCCACCCAGACAGTTCGCGCCGCCACCGCCACGGCCGAGGCCGAACTCAAAACCGCACGCGAACTCACCGAGCTGGCCAAAACCACTTTCGCGGCCTACCAGAGCGCGCCGTTGACCGATCCCGAAGGGCGTCGTGCCTATATGGATGTGTTGCGCGGCTATCGCGGCTACATCGACGATGGCGTGGAAACCCTGCTCGATTCGCTGGAGCGCAGCGACTTCACCAGCTTCTACATGATCAACGATGATCACAGCAACCCGCGCGGGCAGCAGTTCGTCAAGTCGATCGATGACTTCACCGCGTTCTCCGAAGCGCTACGAGCCGATCTCGAAGAGCAAGTGGCCAGCAACTTTCGCCTGGCGCTGATTCTGTCGATTGGCGCGGTGGTGGTGGGTATTCTGCTCATGATCGGCGCCCGCATCTTCCTGGGCCGGGTGGTGCTGCAGCCCCTCAAGCAGGTGGGTGCGCTGTTCGATCGCATCGCGGCCGGCGACCTCACCGGCAAGGTGGACGTGCGCAGCAACAACGAAATCGGCCAGCTCTTCGCCGCCTTGCGTCGCATGCAGCAGGGTCTTGGCAAAACCTTGCTGTCGGTACGTAGCGGGGTGGAAGAAATCAACTTCGGTTCCCGCGAAATCGCTGCCGGCAACGCCGACCTCTCCAGCCGTACCGAGCAACAGGCTGCGTCGCTCGAAGAAACCGCCGCCAGCATGGAAGAGCTGGCCTCCACCGTCAAGCAAAACGCCGACAACGCGCGTCAGGCCAACCAACTGGCCACCAATGCCTCGAGCACGGCCGTGCAGGGCGGCGAAGTGGTGGGCGAAGTGGTGCACAGCATGGGCCGTATCTCCGAGAGCTCGCAGAAAGTCACCGAGATCATTTCCGTGATCGACAGCATTGCCTTTCAAACCAATATTCTGGCGCTGAACGCCGCGGTGGAAGCCGCACGCGCCGGCGAGCAGGGCAAGGGATTTGCCGTGGTGGCGGGCGAAGTGCGTACCCTGGCGCAACGCAGCGCTCAGGCGGCTCGCGAAATCAAGGAGCTGATTCAGGCCTCCGACAACGAAGTGCAAAGCGGCACTCAGCTGGTGTCACGCGCCGGCGAAACCATGCGTGAAGTGGTCAACGCAGTGCAGCGTGTCACCGACATCATGGGCGAAATCTCGGCCGCTTCCGAGGAACAATCGAGCGGCATCGAGCAAGTGAACCGTGCCGTAGCGCAGATGGACGAAGTCACCCAGCAGAACGCCGCCTTGGTGGAAGAGGCCGCCGCCGCGGCCGCGTCGCTCGAAGAACAGGCAGCCGCGCTGCGCGAGGCCGTTTCTACCTTCCGGGTGAACGAAGCCGAGATCATCGAAGTGCCCGCCCAGTCGCTCACCAGTGACCCGCAGGTGGAGCGTACCGCTCTTGCCGACGACCACGAAGAAGCCGATGAATTCGATGGCGCAGGCGACGGCATGGGCCGCCCCGCGCTGGCGCAGTAATGCCGCAGGTGCTGGCGGCCGGCGAGGCCACCGAGTTCGGCCCGAGCGAGCGTCACTTCGACTTCAGCGACGCGGATTTCGCGCGGGTGCGCGCCATGATCCATCGGCGGGCCGGTATCTCCTTGGGTACGCACAAGCGCGAAATGGTGTACAGCCGCCTCGCGCGGCGGCTGCGTGCCCGAGGCCTGAGAGATTTCGGGCCGTATTTGGATGAACTCGAGCGCAACGACACTGCACCCGAGTGGGAGCTCTTCATCAACGCGCTCACCACCAACCTCACCGCATTCTTTCGCGAGGAGCATCACTTTCCGATTCTGGCCGACTACGCCCGCCAGCTGAATCGGCCCATGCAGGTGTGGTGCAACGCCGCGTCGTCGGGCGAAGAGCCTTATTCCATTGCCATGACCTTGCTCGACGCGCTGGGCCCGCGCATTGGCGACACCTCGGTCTATGCCACCGACATCGACACCAATGTATTGAAACAAGCGCGCAGCGGCGTGTACCCCGCGGAGCGGGTGAGCAAAGTGAGCCCCGACATCTTGCGTCGGCACTTTCTGAAGGGCAAGGGGCGCAATGTGGGCCTGGTGCGGGTGCGCCCCGAGGTGGTGGCGCGCGTGCGGTTCGAAGCGCTCAACCTGCTTGACCCACAATGGCCCATACGCCTGCCTTTTGATGTGATTTTCTGCCGCAACGTAATGATTTACTTCGACAAGCCCACCCAGGCGCGCATCCTCGAGCGCATGGCGCCCTTGCTCAAACCGGGTGGCTTGCTGTTCGCCGGTCATTCCGAGAACTTCACCTACATCAGCCGTGACTTTCGGCTGCGCGGGCAAACGGTGTACGAGCGTGTGGTGGCTAGCCCATGAGCGGCGTACACAAGGCCCTGGCCACGCGGCGCAGCTACGACAGCCGCCTGAGGCGAGAGGTGGTGAAGCTGCTGCCCAACGAATACTACGTGACCGACGAAGACATTGTGCTCAGCACCGTGCTGGGTTCCTGCGTGGCCGCTTGTATCCGCGACCCCGAGGCCGGTGTGGGTGGCATGAACCACTTCATGCTGCCCGGTGACGACGACAGCAATCGGCTCGAATCGGCTTCCATGCGTTATGGCGCATTCGCCATGGAGGTATTGATCAATGAATTGTTCAAGCGGGGCGCCCGCCGTGAGCGGCTCGAAGCCAAGGTGTTTGGCGGTGGCGCCGTGCTGGAACAAATGCAGCTGCTCAACATCGGCGAGCGCAATGCCGATTTTGTGCTGACATATCTGAGGACCGAGCAAATTCCTGTGGTCGCGCAGGATCTGCGCGGCAACGATCCGCGCCGCGTTCACTACTATCCTCGTTCCGGCAAAGTGATGATGCGCCGCATGCGCTCGCAGCAACACACCAACGAAGTGGTGGCGCGGCGCGAGCTGGAGCTGCGCGGCAGCCTCAGGAGCGATCCGCCGCGGCCGCGCTTCGAGCTTTTTGGCACCCCTCGGCGCTGAAGGGTGGGGTGGAGTATCACGATGGCAAGTTCTTCTTCCAACAGCGCGGGTCGCAAGATCCGCGTGATTTGTGTCGACGATTCGGCACTCATCCGTCAGTTGATGACGCAGATTCTGGGCCAGCAACCGGATATCGAGGTGGTGGCCACGGCGCCCGACCCATACGTGGCGCGCGAGCTCATCAAGCAGCACAATCCCGATGTGCTCACGCTCGACGTCGAAATGCCTCGCATGGATGGCCTGGATTTTCTCGAAAAGCTCATGCGCCTGCGCCCCATGCCGGTGGTCATGGTGTCGTCGCTCACCCAGCATGGTTCAGAAGCCACACTGCGTGCACTCGAGCTGGGTGCGGTGGATTTCGTGGGCAAACCGGCGCTGGGGATACGCGAAGGTCTGACCGCCTATGCCGACGACATCGCCGATAAAGTGCGCGCTGCTGCGCGGGCCCGGGTGCGGGCCATTGCGCACCGGCGCGAGCCGCCGCAGCGTTTGCGCCGGCCCCTGGCCAGCACCGAGAAGCTGGTGATCATCGGCGCTTCCACCGGCGGCACCGAAGCCATCCGGGCGCTGCTTGAACCCATGCCGCCCGACGCGCCCGGTATGCTGATCACCCAGCATATGCCGGCCGGCTTTACCCGTTCTTTTGCGCAACGGCTCAATCAGCACACCCAGATGACGGTCAGCGAAGCCACCCATGGCGAGCGCGTGCTGCCGGGCCACGCGTATATTGCACCGGGCGAGCACCACATGCGCCTGGCCCGCAGTGGCGCCAACTACGTGGTCGAGCTCGACGATGCACCGCCGGTGAACCGTCATCGGCCTTCGGTAGACGTGCTGTTTCATTCGGCGGCCGAAGCGGCGGGGCGCAATGCCATCGGCGTGATTCTCACCGGCATGGGCCGCGACGGCGCGGCCGGCATGCGCGCCATGCACGACGCCGGCGCGCGTACCCTGGCGCAAGATGAAGCCAGCTGCGTAGTGTTCGGCATGCCGCGCGAAGCCATCGCCACCGGCGGGGTAGACGAAGTGGTGCCGCTGCCGCAGATGGCCGAACGTGTGCTGGCCAATCTGGCCAGCTTCGGCGCCCGCACCAACCGGGTGTAAAGGTGCGTAGGTCGCCAAATCAACCAACATTCCATTTACTCAGCGTTTTCGGAGTCAAAATCGATCATGAGCAACAAGAGCATGAAATTTCTGGTGGTAGACGACTTCCCCACCATGCGTCGCATCGTGCGCAACCTGCTGAAAGAATTGGGGTTCGAGAACGTCGACGAAGCCGAGGACGGCCAGATGGCGCTCGACAAACTGCGTAACGGCAACTTCGACTTTGTGGTGTCCGACTGGAATATGCCCAACCTCGACGGCCTCGAAATGCTCAAGGAAATCCGCGCCGACGCGACGCTTTCCAAGCTGCCGGTGCTGATGGTCACGGCCGAAGCCAAGAAGGAAAACATCGTGGCGGCCGCCCAGGCCGGCGCCAGTGGCTACGTCGTCAAGCCTTTCACTGCCGCCACACTGGAAGAAAAGCTCAACAAGATATTCGAAAAGCTCGGCCACTGACCGGGCACTAGGAGACTGCAGCCGTGACCCAAGATTCCTCGCACCCCTTTCAGGTGACTTCCACCGAACAGGCCGAAGACATCGTTGCCCGCATCGGCGCCATGGCGCGCATGCTGCGTGACGGCATGCGCGAGCTGGGCCTCGACCGCGCCATCGCCGAAGTGGCCGACGCCATCCCCGACGCTCGCGACCGCCTGCGCTACGTGGCCAACATGACCGAGCAGGCCGCCAACCGCGTGCTCAACGCCACCGAAGCCGCCCAGCCTCTGCAAGAACGCATCGAACGCGATGCCAAATCGCTGGACCAGCGTTGGCAAGCGTGGTTTGCCGAGCCCATCGAGCTCGACCAGGCCCGTGAGCTGGTGGATGACACCCGCAGCTACCTGCGTGAAGTGCCCGAAAACACTCAGGCCACTTCCGCCCAGCTGATGGAAATCATGATGGCGCAAGACTTCCAGGATCTCACCGGCCAGGTCATCATGAAAATGATGGACAT
>JAJUJN010000011.1 GCA_029265335.1 Alcaligenaceae bacterium | reverse complement strand
CCAGGGCCGCCACGGCCACAGCCATGACGAGTGGCAGTGTGCTGTCGAACAGATTGAGCGAGCCCACCGCATAGGTGTAGGCGCCAATGCCGAAGAACACCGATTGGCCGAAGCTGAACACGCCGCTGCTGCCCCAGACCAGGGCCATGCTGAGCGCGAGGATGCCCATGATGACCATCACATTCAGCGTGAGCAGGGTGGCGATGTCGAGCAGCCAGGGCGCAATGAGGAGGGCCGCCGCGGCCAACACCAGCAAAACCCCAGAAAAGCGATTCAGCGCAGTGCGTGTCACAGGCTTCTCCGGAAGAATCGCCCGGTGATGCCGGTAGGCATAAGGCGTAGCAAGACAATGCCGGCCACCAGAATCACCACTTCGGCGATAACGGGGTTGGCCACGAAGGTGGTGACCCGTTCGATCACGCCATAGAATGCGGCCGCCAACGACGTACCGGTAAAGGCGTTGGCCCCGCCCGTGATCACGGTGATGAAAGCCTTGGTGATATAGGCCAGGCCCATGGTGGGGGCCACACCCGCCAGCGGCGCCAATACCGCGCCTGCCAGACCGCTCAAGGCGGCGCCCAGCGCGAAAGTGCTGGAATACATCAGGTTGCGATTCACCCCCAGTGCTGCCGCCATGATGGGGTTTTGCATGGTGCCGCGCGCGAGCAGGCCGAAGCGGGTATGGCGCAGCAGAACATACAGGCCGACCATGATCACGATCGTTACCACGATCACGAAAAGGCTGTAGAGGCTCTGGCTGTAGCCCATGAGCGAGAACGTGCCAAACGGCAGACGTACCGACTGGGTATGAAAGCCGAAAAGGGCCGAGGCCGAACCTATCATGAGCAGGCTCAAGCCCCAGGTGGCCAGGATAGTGTCGAGGATGCGGCCATAGAGGCGACGGATGATGAGGCGTTCCACCAGCGCGCCGAAGATGCCCACCACGGCGGGCGCCACGACGAACATGGCCACCCAGAAGGGCACGCCGGCATGCGCGGCCAGTGTCATGGCGTAGCCGCCCAGCATGATGAATTCGCCGTGCGCGAAATTGATCACCCGCATCATGCCGAAGGCAATCGCCAGGCCGATGCTGGTGAGCAGCAGCACGGCGACGCCGTACAACACCTGATAGCCAAGAACGAGAGTGAGATCCATGACCGCCGCTTCGCGAGTTATACCGAGGGTTCGAATTGCTCGTTGGTGTCGGGATTGGCGATGAGATCGCACTGACCTTCGGTATCTACCGGTTGCACCTGTTCGTAGCTTTCCAGCATTTCGAACTGACTGTCGTCGTTGAACTTGAACAGATGCATGTCGGCCACGACATGGTTGGTGGCAGGATCCAGTGTGATGCGGCCAGCCGGCGTATCCACTTCGATGCCTTCGGCGAAAGCGGCGCGCACGGCATCGGGGTCGGTGCTGCCGGCTTTTTCCACGGCGGCCTCGTAGATCTTCCAGCCCACGTATTCACCCACCACCAGGTTGCTCACGTAGCCTTTGTCACCAAACTTCTCTTTGAAGCGCGCCACGAATTCCTCGTTGCCGGGAAGGTCGATCTCTTCCACGTAGTGCGCCATGATGTAGGTGCCCTCGGTGGCCTCGACGGGAATGGCGAGTTGCTCGCCGCTGTCACCGAAGGTTTGGGACAGCATGGGGATAGTGTCCTTCATGCCCGCGCCTTCCCACTGGGTGTAGAAAGACGATTGCGCCGGGCCCACAAAACTGTTGAAGATGAAGTCGGGCTTGGCGCGTTGAATGTTGCTGATGGTGGCGCTGAAGTTGGAGGCGTCCAGCGGGAAGAGCTCCTTGCCCACCACTTCAGCATTGTTTTCTGCGGCGATCTGATCGATCCACTTCTCGGTGATCTGGCCAAAGTTGTAGTCGGGGCCCAGCACGTAGATCCGCGGACCAAACTCTTCGATGGCCCAGGGCACCATCTTGCGCAACGACTGGCTGGGGGTGGTGCCGGTGATGACCGTGTTGCGATCACAGACACCGCCCTCGTAACGCATGTTATAGAAGTAGGGTACGTTGGCGCGCCGCATGATGGGCCGCAGCACTTCGCGGGCGGCGCTGAGCACGCCGCCGTGCACGACGTCGGCCTTGTCGTTCAAGGCCAGGCGCTGACCGTATTGGGCATAGAGCGGCACATTCGACTGCGTGTCGTAGATCACGAGCCGCACCGGTTTACCCAGGAGGCCGCCTTTGGCGTTGGTCTCCTCCACGGCAAGACGCAGCATGTTGGCCTTGGTTTCACCGAACTGCTGCAGAGGCCCGGAAATGTCGTAAACACCACCCACCACGATCTCATCTTTGGCTTGGGTGATAGGGGCGTGAACGAGGGCGAGCAGCCCGACGGCGGCCCCGAGAGCAGCACAATGGCGACGCAAAATACTCATGACAGACTCCTTGAAGGGCACTCGTTCGCCGCGCACAGGCAGGCGGATGCGTGCCAGCAGATGCACTGCGGGTGACGAGAGCAAGGGAAGGGGAAGACTGCGGTGAGGGAGATACCACGCGCGCACCCGGCGCTTGGATGAGCTGAGCCGTGTGGTATGGCGCGAGCGAAGGCAAAACAGCGTTGCCACAGCGAACTGCTGAAGCACTGCGTGCCCTGCCGATAAAAGCCGGGTGGTACCTGAAAGAAGCACGGCGCCGTTGCCGTGCTGCCGACGCGAACCTGGTGCGAACTAGGGGAATGCCCCGATAAGACCATGTCGCGTTTGGGTTTTTTTATTGTGTATGCTGGATGATCAGCCTGTCAAGACCCGGTCGCAGCTGGCAGTTCCCGCGGTGGCTGGGTGCCTTTTCCGGAGCCTCATGCTTACCGATCCCTTGCGCATTGGTGTGCTGTTTTCGCAAACCGGCTTTTTTGGCAGTACCGAAACCGAGCATTTGCGCGGCACGATTCTGGCCTTGGCCGATATCAACGATGCGGGCGGCATTCATGGCCAACCGATCGAACCGATCATTTGCGACCCCGCGTCCAACGTGCGTCGGCTGCACGACCTGGCGCATGAACTCATCGTGCACGAGAAGGTGGTGTCGTTGTTCGGTTGCGCGGCCTCATCCATGCGCAAATCGTTATTGCCCTTGGTGGAGCGGCACAATGCCCTGCTGTGGTACCCCACCCAGTTCGAAGGTTTCGAATATTCGCCCAACGTAATGTATGGCGGCCCGTGCGCCAATCAACATGTGCTGCCGCTGGCCCAGTACTTCGTTGAGCAGGGCTATCAGCGTGTGGCCTTGCTGGGCTCCGACTATCTCTTTCCGCGTGAATGCAATCGGGTGATGGCCGCGGTGCTGCGCCAGCATGGGGTAGATATCCACAGCGAGCATTATCTGCCCCTGAGCGCCACCGGGCAGGCTTGCGGCAAGACGCTCCACACGCTGATGGCCGATCCACCCGATGTCATCTTCTCTACCGTGGTGGGGCCGTCCGCACTGGCGCTCTTCGAATCCTTCCAGCGAGCTGGCTACTCGGCGCGCCAAACCCCCATTGCCACCATCTGCGCCACCGAATTCGAAATCGCCCAGTTGGGGTCGCAATCGCTCCAGGGTCATCTTTGCAGCTTGCCGTATTTCGAGTCGCTGGACACCCCCCAGAACCGCGCCTTCGTCAAGAGCTTCAAGGCACGTTACGGCGAGCGGGCCCGCACCAATTTCATGGTGGAGTCTTCCTACGTGCAGATGCAGCTGTTTGCCGCTGCCTTGCGGCTGGCACGCAGCACCAGCATCGAGGCTCTGCGCGAAGCGGCTGGCGCCGTGAGCCTGCTGGGCCCGCGCGGTGCGGTGCGGGTCGATGCCCAAACGCATTACACCTACTATCGACCGCATATTGGCAAGGTAGATGCGCGAGGCCGGTTCAAGGTGGTGTCGGCCGACACCAGCGAAATCGCCCCCGATCCCTATCTGGTGACAGTGCCATGAGCAGGTCGAGCACTCCGCTTCAAGCTACGGGCGCGGCTGCGGCGGTTCCGCTCGCGCGCGAAGCGGTCAATGAGGGAAGAATCTCCGCACCGGCGCGCAACGCTTTGCTGGCGCACCCCAACGATGCCGACGCCGCAGTACTCACTGCGCAATTGCGCCGCCTGGGATGGCAGGTGCAGCAAGCGTGGCCGCTGCCGGCAGATGCGCCAGCGCCGGGCACCCTGGTGATCGTGGCCATCGACGACCACAATCTGGCCGAGGTGGGGCGTTGGCTGCTGGGCCACGAGGGGGTCGCGCTGGGAGTGCTGCTGTCGCAGCATGTGCGATTGGTGGAAAAGCTGGGCGATCTGGGTTTGGTGGGCGTGCTGTCGCGGCCGCTGCGGCTGCTTGCGCTACAGGCGCAGATCGAGGTGGCCGAGGCGCAAATGGCATGGGTGCGCCGCCTGCAGCGCAAGGCCGCTCATCTCGAGGTTCAATTGCGGGCCCGGCGTACCATCGAGCACGCCACCCGCATACTCATGGTGGCGCGCGATCTGGGCGCCGAATCGGCTTATGAGCTGCTGCGCAGTCGCGCCATGTCGGAACGGCGCGCCATTACCGACATGGCAAGCGAGATCATCGAGCGGGCGCAGGATTGCTGAGCCAGCGCCGCGCCGTGTTGCAGCAAGCGGTTTAAAGCTGGGCGGGCAACACCTTGCCTCTGGCTTCGCCAAAACCGATCCGCACATAGCCGGGCTTTTCGCACCAGGCGCGCATGATCACTTCGTCGCCATCGGCGAGGAAGGTGCGCTTTTCGTCCCAGGGCAACTCAAGGGGTTTCTGCCCACCGACCGTCAGCTCGAGCAAAGAGCCTGCCTCTTCGGGGGTAGGGCCCGATTGTGTGCCCGTGCCGAGCAGGTCCCCGGATTGCAGGTTGCAACCATTGACCGTGTGGTGCGCCACCATTTGCGCCACGTTCCAGTACGAATGGCGGAATGACGTTCTGGACAGGCGGGCGGGTTCGGCCTGGCTGCTGCGGGATTTGTCGGTGGTGAGCAGCACTTCCATCTGAATGTCGTAGGCGCCTTCGGCCTTGTTGCGCTCGGAGGTGAGGTAAGGCAGTGGTTGCGGATCTTCGGCCGGCCGCTCCCAGGCGGTGCGGTAGGGCAGTAGGGCTTCAAGGGTGACAACCCAGGGCGAGATGGTGGAGGCGAAGCTCTTGGCCAGGAAGGGCCCCAGGGGCTGGTATTCCCAGGCCTGGATGTCGCGCGCCGACCAGTCGTTGAGAATGCACATGCCGAAAATGTGATTCTCGGTGCGATCGATGTCGATGCGCGTGCCCAGTGCGTTGCCCGGCCCAATGAAAATGCCCATTTCGGCTTCGTAGTCGAGGCGCTGGCTGGCGCCGAACGAGGGCTGGTCGGCGTCTTTGGGCTTGAGCTGACCGCAGGGGCGGGGGAAGCTTTCACCCGACACCACCACGCTCGAGGCCCGACCGTGGTAGCCGATGGGCACCCACTTGTAGTTGGGCATGAGTGGATTGTCGGGCCGAAACTGCTTGCCCACAGTGGTGGCGTGATGAATGGACGCGTAGAAATCGGTGTAGTCGCCGATGGTGGCCGGCAAGGCGTATTCGGCCTCACTTTGCGGCACCAGCAAGGGCTCCAGCTGCGGGCGCAACGAAGAACCTTCGCGCAGCGCCCGCGACAAGGCCAGGCGAAGGGTGGTCCAGATATCCACCCCGGCGGCCATGAGGGCGTTGAGCGTATTGCCCTGGCAGGCATCGAGCCCGATCTGGGCGCCACCATCGAACACCTGGGCGCCGCGCAAGGCGCGCAGATCGAGGATTTGATCGCCGATGGCTACCCCGATCCGAAAACCCTCAGCGGCCTGCCGACGGCGAAACACGCCAAAGGGCAAGTTCTGAATAGGGAAGTCGGTATCGGGCTCGTTGGCCGAGCTCACCCAGCTCTTGAGCTGGGGATCGTGTGTCTCGTTCAGAGTTAGCATGATTTTTGATGACTCAAGGTTGATTCGGATTGAAGAATTTTTGCAGACCCTGCCAACAAGCATAGTAGTCGTTCTGCAGTTGCGGCAATTCCAGGGCCTGGGTGGTGGGCCGAATCACATTGCGGGTTTCGAACATGAAGGCCATAGTGTCGCGCAGATAGTCGGGCTTGCTGGTATCGGCCTCGCTGGCCTTGGCAAAAGTCTCGGCGTCGGGGCCGTGGCCGGTGAAGGAATTGTGCAGGCTGGCGCCGCCGGGTGCGAAGCCTTCGGCCTTGGCGTCGTAGACGCCCTGAATGAGGCCCATGAATTCGCTGGCGATATTGCGGTGATACCAGGGCGGTCGGAAGGTGTTCTCCATGGCGAGAATTCGGGGAGCGAACACCGCGAAATCCATGTTGGCGATACCGGCCGTGTCGGTTGGCGAGGTAAGCACCGTAAAAATGGAAGGGTCGGGGTGGTCGAAGCTGATCGAGCCGATCACATTGAAACGGCGCAGATCATATTTGTAGGGATAATGCGTGCCGTGCCAACCCACCACATCGAGCGGTGAATGGCCGATGCTGGCGCGCCAGAAGCCACCCGTGAACTTGGCGATCAGTTCGAAATCACCTTCTACATCTTCGTACCAGGCGGCGGGCGCGAGGAAGTCGCGCGCATTGGCCAACCCGTTGGAGCCAATGGGGCCCAATTCCGGCAGGCGCAGGGCGGGGCCGTAGTTCTCGAGCACATAGCCGCGGGCCTTGCCGTCGGGCAGCACCACCCGATAGCGAACGCCGCGAGGCAGCACGGCGATCTCGAGCGGCTCCACCTCCAGGATGCCCATTTCGGTTTCGAAGCGTAGCCGGCCTTCCTGGGGCACCACCAGCATTTCGCCATCGGCGTTGTAGAAGAAACGGTCTTGCATGGAACGCGTGGCAGCGTAAAGGTGGATGCCCACGCCGATGTGCGCTTCGGGCTGGCCGCTGCCGCCGTAGGTGAGCATGCCATCGACAAAATCCACCTCACCTTCGGGGTAGGGCAGTGGGCTCCAGCGCAGCTGGTTGGGCGTGACGGGACCATGCCCATACTCGCTCAGCCATTGGGCGGCACCCTGATAAGGTTCGAACGGCAGATGAGCGACGCCGGGACGAATCCGGTATGTCCAGCTGCGGCGGTTGGTCTGGCGGGGTGCAGTGAATGCCGTGCCCGACAGTTGTTCGGCATACAACCCATACGGACACTTCTGCGGGGAGTTGCGGCCCTCGGGTAGGGCGCCGGGCAGGGCTTCGGTGACGTGGCTATTGCCAAAGCCGGCAAGATATTGGAGTGTCATGAGTATTCTCCTGAAGCGGATGACTGCGCTGTGTGGTGAGGCAGCCGCGGCTGTTAACAGCGCCGAGTCGCCTCGCGGTGAACGGAAAAATCCATGTCGTTCATTGTGCGCATTTGGCGCTATGATGTCGATGTGAATAGATGAATGGTGGTCATCAGTTTTGTGAATAACCTGGCGAGAGCTGGCGGCAATGGCTGACTTGCGGGGTATCGACCTCAACCTTCTCCTGGTTCTGCACAACCTGCTCGAAGAACGCAACCTTTCGGCAGTGGCGCGGCGCATGAACCTGTCGCAGCCCGCCGTGAGCAACGCCTTACGTCGCCTGCGGCAAGTGTTCGACGACGATCTCTTTGTGCGCGTGGCTCAGGGCATGCAGCCCACACCACTGGCCGAACGCCTGGAAGAACCTGTGGCCGAAGCGCTGGCCTTGGTGTCGAGCATGTTGAACGTCCGCGATGCCTTCGATCCGGCCACCAGTCGGCGCCGCTTTGTACTCGCCTTGTCGGATGTGGGCGAGATTCACTTCATGCCCGAGCTGGTGGCGCTGTGTTCCCGGCAGGCGCCCGGGGTGCGGCTCGAAGCTGTGCGCCTCGAAGGCGCGGAGTTGCGGCGCGCCATGGAAGCCGGCAGAGTCGACGTTGCCGTGGGGGTGTTCGACGAACTGGGTGCCGGGTTTTTCCAGCGTATGTTGTTTCGGCAGAACTACCTCACGCTGCATCGGCGTCAGTATGCCGAAGCAGGCCCCCACATGGACCGAGAGGCCTTTCTGCGTGCGCGTCATTTGATTGTCACTCAGGCGGCGCCCTACGGCCAAGTGAATCAGGCCTTGCAGCGCGCAGGGGTGAACCTGAGCGAGCACTTTGCCGTACCGCATTTTGGTGCTGTGCCCTACATTCTCACCGAAAGCGATCTTCTGGCCACGGTGCCGCACAAGCTGGCCCTGGCGGTGGCTGCCCGTTATGGCCTGGCCACGCTCAAACCGCCCATCCGGATACCAAACTTGCAGACCAACGTATTCTGGACCCGTCGCCTGCACCGAGACGCCGGCCACCAATGGTTGCGCGAGCGCCTGGCGGAGAGCTTCGGCGAACGCCAGCCGGCGGCGTAGTTTGCCCATTCACAGCGAGAGGAATTGAATGGCCGAAGCGCTCACTATCACGCTGCGCCAGTTGCAGGCATTTCTGGCGGTGGCCGCCAGTGGCAGCTTCACGCGGGCGGCCGAGCAGCTCCACGTCACGCAGGCCGGTCTCAGCGCCATGGTGCGTGAGCTGGAAACCCAACTCGATTGTCAGTTGTTCGAACGCACCACGCGTCAGGTGGAACTCACCCCAGCAGCCCATCATCTCCGACCGGTGGCCGAGCGCAGCGTGAACGAGCTGCGCGATGTGGTGGCGGAACTGCGTCAGCAGGGTACGGCCAGTCAACAGAGATTGCGGGTAGGATGTACTCCGCTCATCGCCGCCAGCGTCATGCCTCTGGTGCTGCAGCAAATGCAGACCACCAATGAGGCTCTGCAGCTTGAGTTGTTCGATGCCGAACGCCAGCATCTGGTGCGGGCACTGCACGACGGTGAGCTGGATGTGGCCCTGGGCGCGTTCTTTGAGCGCATGGCGGGGCTACGGCGCGAAACCGTGCTGCCCAGTGAGCTGATGCTGGTGCAGGCTGAACCGTCGGTGCACAAAAGCTTGCCATGGCAGGCAGTGCACGAGGTACCGCTGATCACCCTGCCACCCGAGAACCCATTGCAGCGTCTGGTGGATCGATGCCTAGGGCCTGATCACGCGCGCAGTCGCCAGGCCGTCAGACACCTCGAGACCGTTCTGGCCTTGGTGGCTGCTGGTCATGGCCAAGCGGTGGTGCCGTCGTTCGCACGGCTTGCATCGCAATATAGCGAACTGAGTTGGATCCCGCTGCGCCCCCGCGTGGCATGCGACTATCAGGCGCTCACGCGGGCCGGGGCGCGGCCGGGCAAGGCCCTGCAGCTGTTTCTCACCACCTTTCGTTCAGTGTGTGAGCCTCAGCTCAGGCCGACGGTTGAATGACGTCGAGCGCCACCTCGCGGGCGCGCTGCAGGGCGTCGCGCAGCACGTTGATATCGCCGATGTGATTGCAGAGCAACAACACCAGGGCAGCGTTCATCTCGTGACTCTGCTCCAGGCTGAGGTCGCGGTGAGCCTCGATCAGCGCTTCGTAGAAAGCGTCGGGGTCGGCCAGATTGGGGTCGGTGCGCAACGGCGTCATGCAGTTACCTCTTCTTCGCGGGCCAGGGCTTGCATCAAGGCAGCACGCACGCTGGCAGGGTCGAGCGCTCGCCAGCGCGCGGCCACATGCTGATCGGGGCGCAGCAAATAGGTGGTGTGTGGCTGGGCGTCGTAGCGTTGTGCGGCCAGGCCTTCGCGATCGACCACAATGCCGGGGCCGGCAGCAGCGCCGGCAGGCCGCACGCCGATCACTTTAATGGGAATGTCGTGGCCGGCTTGCAGGGCGTCGGCCGACGTGGGCGTTTCGTGAGCGGCCAGGAACTGCAGCACGGTAAATTGCTGCCCCAGTTGACTGAGCAGCCAGTGATCACCCTCGAGCGTGGTGATGGGGGCGTCGGCCGCCACCGCACCAGGCACCAATTTGCCGGCAAACTGCTGAGTGTCTGGTGTGTTGAGTGGGGAGTGGTGCAAGGTGGCGGGCACCGAAAGCCTGCCGCTGTTCACCAGGGTGCGAGCAAAGGAGTGCTGCTTGGAAAGCTTGAGCACGGTATTACGAAACAGACGGCTGATGTCGCTCTTGGGTGTGATGAAGTCGGTGGAACGCGTGGAGTTCAGAATGTTTTCGTCGGCCGCGTATTCACGCTCGGTGGCGTAGGTGTCGATCAGGGCGTCGGGTGCCTTCCCGGCCAGAACCAGCGCCAGCTTCCAGGCCAGATTCTCGGTGTCTTGCACGCCGCTGTTGGCGCCGCGCGCGCCAAAGGGCGACACGCCATGCGCGGCATCGCCCGCAAACAGGATGCGGCCGTGGCGGAAGTGATCCATGCGCAGGCACGAGAAGGTGTAGATGCTCACCCATTCGAGCGAAAACTCGGCGCTGTCGCCAAACACCGCCCGCAGCCGGGGCAGAACCCTCTCGGGTTTCACTTCTTCCACGGGGTCGGCCTCCCAGCCCAGTTGGAAGTCGATGCGCCAAATGTTGTCGGGCTGGCGGTGGAGCAGCACGGATTGATTGGGGTGAAACGGCGGGTCGAACCAGAACCAGCGCTCCGACGGAAAGTCGGCTTCCATGCGAATATCGGCAATGAGGAAGCGGTCGCGGAAGGTGCGGCCATGGCTCTCTTGCTTGAGCATCTTGCGCACCGGTGACCTGGCGCCATCGCAGGCGATGAGCCAGTCGGCATGAAGCTCGAAGCTGCCGTCGGGTGTGTTGACGGTAACCAGAACGCCGTCGGCCAACTGACGGACGGCGGCAACTTCATGACGCCAGCGGAGCGTGATCAGTTCCTGGGCGGCGGCCGCTTCCTGCAGGTAGCCCTCAACGTAATACTGCTGCAGGTTGATGAACGCCGGACGCCGATGCCCATGCTCAGGCAACAGGTCGAACTGCCAGATCTGTTCGTCGCGAAAGAATACCTTGCCTACATTCCACGACACGCCTTTGTCCATCATGCGCTGGCCTACCGCCAGACGATCCCAGATGTCGAGCGTGCGCTTGGAAAAGCAGATGGCGCGCGAACCCGTAGACAAACGATCGTCGTCGTCGAGCAACAGTACGGGCACCTGCTGCTGGGCGAGTTCTAGCGCCATGCTCAGGCCCACAGGCCCGGCGCCTACCACCACCACGGGATGTCGACGGGGCTTGTCGTGGTTGAGTTCCTCAGGACGGTGGTAAGGAAAAACCACCTTTTGATAGTCGATCGTCTCCACCCGAGTCTCCGCACATTTTTATGGCGGCCCCGCCATCTGCCAGGTGGCGGGGCACAAGATCAGCTTTCCAGTGTTTTCCACATTTCGATGTCGCGTTCGGCCGTCCAGATTTGGGGGTCGACGATGCCGCGGGCTTCGTCGTAGGCACGAGTGACGTCGAATGGCATGCAGTGGTCGAAGATTGCCCATTCGTGATAGCGCGGCTGCATGGCGTCGTAGACCTCACGATAGATGGTTTTGAGGTCTTTGCCGGCGGCTACGCCCTGATTCACCCGATCGTAGAGATCGTTCAGAAAACCGCGGGTGCCAGCAATGGCTGCGTGCACTTCTTGTGGGTTGTTGAGTGCGGGGCCGCGGCCGGGCACGAGCTTTTCGGGCTTCATGTCGATGAGGCGGTCGAGTGTGTTGGGCCAATCGCGAAAATACGCGTCGCCCGCGTAAGGGGTGGCCTGAAACTCGACGAGGTCGCCGGCAAACATGATTTTTTGATCGGGCAGCCAGGCGATGGTGTCGGCCTTGGTGTGGCCGCGGCCGGCATGGATGATCACGACTTCGAGGTTGCCCAGGTTGAGGGTCATCTCGCCTTCGAAGGTGATCGTGGGCCATGTGAGACCGTCTGGAATGGATTCGACATTGCGAAAGAGTCGCGGAAAGCGACCGATTTCGCTGGCTTTGTCTTGCTCGCCACGCTCAACGATGAGGTTGTAGGTTTCGCGACTGGCGATGATCTGCTGGGGTTCATAGGCGGAAGCCCCGAGAACCCGAACGGCGTGGTAGTGCGACAGCAGCACGTATTTGATCGGTTTGTCGGTGACTTCGCGAATGCGGCGAATCACATCCTGGGCCATCACCGGTGTGGCCTGGGTATCGACCACCATGACGGCTTCGTCGCCGATGATCACCCCGGTATTGGGGTCGCCTTCTGCGGTGTAGGCATAGGCGTTATCGGAAAGTTTTTCGAATGACACGACCTTGTCTTCGAGGTCGGCTTGGGAAGCAAATGCCTTGCTCATGAGCGGCTCCTTGAGTGGGTGCGCCAGATGGCGAGTTGGTGGCGATGATACGGCGCAGTTCGTTTTTATGCAATACGTTTGTTATAGACGAATCATGGATTGTCGCTGCGCCCCACAAACTATGACTGTAGTTCTGGTTTGAGGTTTCGAAAAGCGGAGGGCCTTGCCGCCGGATGCACCGTGACGCTCAGTGGTGTCCCAGGCGGGTGGAAATACGGTCGGCGCAGGCGCGCAGAGCGCGTGCGATCACGCCATCGACTTCGGCGTCGAAATGGCCGGTGGGCCCCAAAGCGGTGATGGCTTGCACGATATTGCCGGTGTGGTCGAACACCGGCACCGACAGAGCATCGATACCGGGCAAGGGATTGCCCAGAGCCCTGGCCAGGTGTTGAGCGCGCACTTGGCTCAGCAGTTTTTCCTGCGTCGCGCGGTCGGGGCGGGGGGTGAGGGCGTGAGTGACCACAGCGGCATCGTCGGCTTCACGCTCGATATAGTGCTGAGCTACCTTGGGCGGCAGCCAGGCGGAGAACACCTGACCGGTGGCCGTGTACAGCATCGACATCACCGTGCCGGGCCGCAGGTTCACGTGTACGGGGTAACTGGCTTCGGTAATGTGGATGATGGTGGGGCCGTGCGAGCCCAGTACCGCCAGGGCGATGGTGTGGCCGAGTTCATTGGCCAGTTGCGTGATTTCGGGCAAAGCCATGCGCACCGGGGCCAGGCCGCGAAGCGCCGCCAACCCCATTTGCAGGGCGAAGGGGCCGAGTTCGTAATGTGTGGTGACGGGATCTTGCTGCACCAGTCCTACCCGGATAAAGCTCACCAGGTAAGGATGCGCCTTGGCCGCCGTCATCTGCGCCTCGCGCGAGAGGTCGCGCAAGCTCATGGGCTTGCCATGGGCCACCAGGGCCGCCAACAGGGCAAAGCCGGTTTCTATCGACTGGATGCTGCGCTGGGCGGGTGCGCTCATGATTCCGAGCTGGGCTCACCGCGCGATGCAGGTTGCGGAGCGGGGCTTGGGTCGGCCGGCGTGGCGGCAGGCGCACTTGCCGAGCCTGGAGCTGGCTGTGTTGCTGCCGGTGCGGTATTGGCGGACTTGGCTGGTGCGCTCGTTTTGGGTTGGTTGCTCGCGCTGCCCTCCGTTCTGGGCTGGTTGCTTGCGGCGACGTCGGATTTGGGCTTGCGTCGGCGACGTCGACGCTTGCGCGGCTGGTCGCTCACCCCGCTGGGTGAACGGGCAAGCTCATCGATCATTTTGGCCCGCTGGGTTTCCGAACCATCGGCGAGGTCCATCCACCATTGGGCGAATACGCTGTCCACTTCGCCCACTGCGGCCCGCAACTGCAGAAAGTCGCAAGCTGCCCGAAAGCGAGGTTGCTCCAGCAACCGCCAAACGTAACGGGGTGCACGTCGCTCGAAGCGCGGTTGCATGAACCAGATTTCGCGCATGTCGGCCAGGAAGCGGCGCTGAATGGCGAGCTTCTCAGTCTGTTCCGCCAAGACAGAATCGATGGCGTTCGACAGCGCCGGCACCACCGGCTCGCCTTCGGCGCGATAGGCCTGCCAGCGGTCATTCACCTGATGCCACAGCAAGGAGGCGAACAGAAAGCTCGGGCTCACGCTCTTGCCCGCACGCACGCGGTGATCGGTACGTTCGAGCGCCAGCTCGATGAAGCGCTCGCCTTCGGGCTCTTCGAAAATGACATCCAGCAGCGGCAGCAAGCCATGATGCAGGTTCAACTCGCGTAGCTGACGCAGACACGCCATGGCGTGGCCGCAGGTGAGCAGCTTGAGCATTTCGTCGAACAAGCGCGACTTGGGCACATTGTCGAGCAGCGGCGCCAGCCGGGAGATCGGCTGGAGGGTGCCGGGGTCGATCGTGCCATTCAACTTGGCAGCGAAGCGCACCGCGCGCAACATGCGCACCGGGTCTTCTCTGAAGCGCTGCTCCGGGTTGCCGATGATCCGCACCACGCGATTCTTGAGATCGGCCACGCCCCGGTGGTAATCGATCACGGTTTCGGTGTGCGGATCGTAGTAGAGCGCATTGAAGGTGAAGTCGCGGCGTACCGCGTCGTCGTGGAGCGTACCGAACACGTTATCTTGCAACAGGCGACCGTGGTTGTCGGTGCGCTGAGTGCCGTTGCCCGCGGCGCGAAAGGTAGCGGTTTCGATCACTTCCGAACCAAACACCACGTGCACCAGCCGAAAGCGTCGGCCGATGATGCGGGCGCGCCTGAACAGCGGCTTGACCTGTTCGGGGGTGGCATCGGTAGCCACATCAAAATCCTTGGGCTCGATGCCGGCGATGAGGTCGCGCACTGCGCCGCCCACCACATAGGCCTGGTAACCCTCATTCTGCAGCACTTCGCAAACTTTCACGGCATGACGCGACACCATTCGGCGGTCGATGCCGTGCTGCTCGCGGGGAATGTGGCGGGGCTTGGCGCGGCGCAGGAAGCGGTCGACGAATTGCTGCAACATAATCAGCTCAACTCGTCGAACAGATCGAGCACGCGCCAGCCTTTCTCTTGCGCCAGTTCGCGCAACGGGCGGCTGGGGTTGGTGGCCACCGGGTCGGTGACCACTTCGAGCAGCGGCACGTCGTTGATCGAGTCGCTGTAAAAGAAGGTGCGCTGAAAGTCGTTGAGGGTCATGCCCTGATCGGCCAGCCAGGCTTCTACTCGCAGCACCTTGCCCTCCCGAAAGCAGGGCGTGCCGGCCACACGACCGGTGAAACGACCTGCCTGGTATTCAGCATGGGTGGCCAGCAGGTTGGGTACGCCGAAAGCCCGGGCAATGGGGGCGGTCACAAAATGGTTGGTGGCGGTGACCACGGCGCAAAGATCGCCTGCCGCCAGGTGATTGCGCACGAGGTCGGTGGCCACTGGGGAAATGGCCGGACGGATCACCTCGAGCATGAAGGCTTCGTGCCAGGCGGCCAAGTCCACAGGGTCGTGGCGGGCCAGCAAGCTCAGCATGAATTCGGAGGCCTCTTGTGCGGTGAGGTCGCCGGCGTTGTAACGGTGCATCAGCTCGTCGTTGCGCCGTTGCGCCTCGACAGGGTCACCGGCGCGACCGGTGCGGGCAAGATAATCGGCCCATTGATAGTCGCTGTCGATCGGTAGCAGGGTGTGGTCGAGGTCGAACAGAGCAAGACGTCGTGATTCAGGCATGCAGAAAAGTACTCGGAGTTCAGGGAATGGTGTCAGCCTCGGCGGCGCGAGCCAGCATGGTACGCAGCAGCGGGAGGGTGACAGGCCGTCGGGTGGCCAGCGAATAGCGATCGAGTGCATCGAGCACTGTCATCAGCTGGCGCAGATCGCGAGCGTGCCGGTTCAATAACCAATCGATCAGGGCCGGGGCAATAGGCATCTGGCGGCTTGCACCGTGAGCCAGCAAAGCGGCACGCTTGTCGTCGTCGGACAGCACTTGCAGACGATAAACAAGATCCCAGCCCAAACGCGTGCGCAAGTCTTCGCGAACCGCCAGTTGCAGAGGCGCCTGGTTGCCGCTCAACAGCAGGCAGCCTGCCTCGCGGCTGGCAGCCGCGGCGCGCCAGCGATTGTAAAGCGCAAACAGCCATTGTTGGCCCTCGGTGTCGAGACGGTGGACATCGTCGACAGCGAGCAGCGGCGGCAAAGGCTCGCGGGAATGGGGATCGTAGGCTGTCGCTCCCGCCTCGGTGGCCGGGATATACAGGGCGTGGGCATGGGCCCCCACCGCGGCTCGAAGCAGATGACTGCGCCCCGCGCCGGCGTCGCCCCAGAGATAAAGAGCCCGCCCCGGGGCCAGTTCGGCCACGGCGGCAAGTGCTGCCTGGTTGGCACCGGGTACGAAATTATCGAACGTGGGCTCGGCAGCAGGCGAGATATCCAGCACGAGCTGGGGATGCAAGGCTTGAGACATGGGCGGCTGCAGCAGATTCGGCAGCGATCATCGTAGAATGGTAGTTTGTGCCGGCCGCGGCAGGCGCAAGTATGCCCGTATCTTCAGCAAATTTCAAAATCACGGTTGGTTTTCATGGCAGCCCAGAACTCCGGCAACGCGCCGTCGTCACTCACTTATCGCGAAGCCGGTGTCGATATCGACGCAGGCGAGGCCCTCGTAGAGCGCATCAAGCCCCTGGCCCGTCGAACCCTGCGCGAGGGGGTCATGGCCGGGATCGGCGGCTTCGGCGCCCTCTTCGAGGTGCCCAAGAATTACCGCGAACCCGTGCTGGTCTCGGGCACCGATGGCGTAGGCACCAAGCTCCGCCTGGCCTTCGACTGGAATCGCCACCACACCGTGGGCATCGACCTCGTGGCCATGAGCGTCAACGACATTCTGGTTCAGGGCGCCGAGCCCTTGTTTTTTCTCGATTACTTCGCCTGTGGCCGGCTCGACGTCGACGTGGCCGCCAGCGTGGTGGAGGGCATCGCCCTGGGCTGTGAGCAGGCGGGTTGCGCGCTCATCGGCGGCGAAACGGCCGAAATG
>JAJUJN010000357.1 GCA_029265335.1 Alcaligenaceae bacterium | reverse complement strand
GGCTCCACAGACGCTCGTCCTGCTCGCGATAAAGCACACCTTTGAACAGCGAAATCAGCACCACCGAAAGGTTAGGCTCGGCAGACGGCAAGGTGGGCTCGTCGGCTTCAGGGTGTACGTGCTGGGGCAGGGAGTGGGGCAAAATCATAACGAAGCGAAGGTGGGGTCGATAGCGGTCAATAAAGAGCGAATGCTTGTGGTGGTCGGCTGGCTGTCGGGCCTAGGCGAAACGGGTGAGCAGCGAAATGGAATCATTTCACCTCCGCCATCGAGCTACGCCGAACGAACAATATCCGCGGCATTTTGGCTTCGCGGGTAACCGCCTTGCCCTCCGGCGAAATGCCCTGCCAACGTATCGGCTCGGGGGTGTCTTCCACCATGGTCAGGTGCCAGCCTTCGCTGCCCAGCTGCAGGTAGGCGATCAACTCGGCTAAACCATGATGCAGCGGTTGCGTGGCCACCAGTTCCGCCAGGGTAATCTGATCGCGTGTTTGCAGCGACTGGCGAATATGCCGCTGCAACCGGGCCTTGTCTACCACCACCTGGTCGAGCAACGCGGCCGGATCCACGGCTTCGTCGCCCAGTTCCACCGCCTGCGTTGCCAGCGGCGTTCGCCATGCCGGCGTATGCAAGGGGCGCTCGAACGGTAGCTCCACCCGACAGCGGGTGTCGTCTAGCGTGATGAACTCACCGCGTGGTAGCGCGCCCCGCAGCGACGTTGCGCGCCCCTCGATCTGACGAAGGATATCCATGATGCGCCGGTTCTCAAGCCAGGCTTGGTCATCCAGAAAGCGCCGCAATTGTTGCGACAACATCGCCACTGTGCGTTGGGTGTGCTCGCCCGCCTCCATCCAATCGAAGTGAATGCGGCGTAGGCGAGCGTCGGGCGTTTGCTCGGCAATCGCCGGCAAGGCCAGTACCTCATCAAGCAGCTTGTCGAGCTCTTCCTGCCGACGACTGGAGAGCAGAAACTCCCAGAAAGCCCGAAAACTTCGCCCTTCGTCAGAATCGGCAATCGCGTCGCGCTCGCCCATCACCTCATCAAGCAACTCCCCCTTGCTACCATCCCACAGCGTAATGCGGCGCCGCACGTGTCGATCGAGCTGTCGAAAGTTCTGCTCCACCTGTCGAAAATCGGCCAATAACTCGCGCGCACCCTGCAGAAACTGCTGAAAGCGATCCTTCACCGCAGACGCATCGAGTATCGGCACATCGCCATCGGTAATTCGCGCCATCTGCGCATCAATGGCATCGCGCTGTCGTTGCAACTCGGCCAGCCGCTTCTCGGGGTCGGTCTCACTGCCGTCGCGAATCTGCTGCAGCAGATTGAACAGAGGGCGCCTCGAAAAACCTCAACGCCCCTCCATGTTGGTACAATAGATCCTATCGAAACCAACGTGATCTGACCGTCCGGCCATGTCTCGCAACGCCATCAAGAACGACCTGTTTTCCTACGATCAGCGACGCAAGAAACTCGACGATATGGGTGATCCGCTCCAGGCCCTGGAGGCTCACGTGGACTTTGCCGCGCTGGCCGCCGAGGTGGACCGGGTGGCGCCGCGAGAGGTCAATCCCAAGGGTGGCCGGCCTCCGTACCCCACCGAGACGATGGTGCGCATCCTCATGCTCAAGCGGCTGCACAACCTCTCGGACGAGCAGATGGAGTACCAATTGCTCGATCGCATGAGCTTTCAGCGCTTCTGCGGCCTGACCTTCTCGCGCACCGTGCCCGACCGCACCACCATCTGGAGCTTCGAGAACCGCATTGGCGCGACGGGTGCTCAGGCGATTTTTCAGGCCATGAATCGGCAGCTCGAGCGCAAGGGTTACATCGCCCGTTGTGGCCAGCTCATCGACGCCACCATCGTGCAGGCACCGATCCAGCGAAACTCCCGCAAGGAGAACGAACAGATCCAGGAAGGCAAGGTGCCTGAAGACTGGTCCAAGGCCAAACGCGCCCAGAAGGACGTGGATGCCACCTGGACCAAAAAGCACGGCAAGTCGTATTTCGGCTACAAACTGTCGATCAACGCCGACAACCGCCACAAGGTGATCCAGCGCATCGTGACCGACACGGCGAGCACCCACGACAGCCAGCACTTCGAAGACCTGGTGGATCCGGGCAACACCAGCCGCGACGTCTACGCCGACCGAGCCTATCCCTCGAAAGAGCACGACGAGTGGTTGCGCGAGCACGGATTCCGCCACCAGATCCAGCGCAAGGGCACGGCCAGCAAACCGCTCTCGGACTGCCAGAAGCGCCGCAATCGCCGCATTGCCAAGACCCGGTCGCGGGTCGAGCACGTCTTCGCGAGCCTGGAGCAGATGGGCGGCAAATTCGTTCGCACCGTCGGCATGGCACGCGCAGAGTTTGCCATGACGATGATGGCCGCCTGCTACAACACCAGGCGGCTGGTATCGCTCATCAAGAGCGGAATTGCGCCCTTTTGACGGGCAAGGTGCGCCTGATTGCCCTGGCCCGGGGCAATCAGGCTGGAGTTACAGGGCAAATTGATTAGAAAATGGGCAGAAATCCGTCCGCATCGCGGGCGTGAGCGTCACATTGGCTTCGTGACGCCCCACTTCTCTCGAAATGGGGGGATGATCGAGGTGCCCTATAGATGGGGCCGGGGCCAAGTTTTTCAAGCCCCCTGATCGCACACCCTAACGCAGGCAGCCTTATAACCAGAGCGCATATAGCGAGTGACGCACTGTTTGGTCGCAGGCCCGGGGTTTGATACGCTTTGCCGCCACTAGCCCACAGGAGTTCAGCCCATGTCGGTATCCCCGGTCGTGGAGTTTCATACGCGTTACGAG
>JAJUJN010000303.1 GCA_029265335.1 Alcaligenaceae bacterium | reverse complement strand
CGTTGGGTTGGGGTGGGCCGGCATGCCACGAATCGGGCGCGCCAAAGCGTTCGAGTTCTGACCAGCAGCCTCGGGCCAGCACCCGGTCTATGGCCTCGGAGGGCGCGGCGGCGATAATCCTGCCCTCACCTGGCACCGTGCGCACCAAATGGTGGAATTGGGTTTCGATGGCGGCCAAATCAGGAAAGATATCGGCGTGATCGTATTCCAGGTTGTTCACGATGGCGGTGCGCGGCCGGTAATGTACGAACTTGGAGCGCTTGTCGAAGAAAGCGGTGTCGTATTCGTCGGCTTCGATCACGAAAGGTCGGCCGGCGGTGGGCATGTTCTGCTGTGGCGCGCCGCTGGCTAGATAGGCGGATACACCGGTGTCGTGCGGCACGCCACCGACCAAATACGAAGGGTTGAGCCCCGCGTGGCGCAAAATGTGGGTGAGCATGGCAGTGGTGGTGGTCTTGCCGTGCGTGCCCGCCACCGCGAGCACATGATGCCCCGGCAAGATGTTCTCGCCCAGCCACTGCGGGCCCGAGACATACGGCAGGCCAGCGTTCAGAATGGCCTCGAGCAGGGGGTTGCCGCGCGACACCACGTTGCCGATCACGTAGCAGTCGGCCCCCAGACCAATCTGGCTCGCGTCGTAGCCTTCGATGAGGTCGATGCCCTCGGCGGCCAGTTGGGTGCTCATGGGTGGATAAACGTTGGCGTCGCAGCCGCTCACGCGGTGGCCCGCGGCGCGAGCCAGCAGCGCCAGCCCACCCATGAAAGTGCCGCAGATGCCCAGGATGTGTAGATGCATGCCCGGCATTGTAGAAGATGCGAGGCAGCCCGGTGGCATGGCACAATGCGGTCATGAATGCTCCGACTCTGCGTGACGAGATTGCCCACACCGCGGCGCGCATGATTGCCGAAGATGGGCTCGACTACATCACTGCCAAACGCAAGGCGGTCAAACTGTTGCTCGGGCAAAACACCATGCCGCGGGGCGAAATCATGCCCGACAACATCCAGGTCGAAGACGCCGTTCGCGAGTATCAGGCGCTCTATCTGGGCGACAGTCAGCCCGGGCAGCTGCGGCATCTGCGCGAGCAGGCGATTGCGCTCATGCAATGGCTGGAGCCGTTTCGCCCCATGGTTACCGGCGCAGTGTGGAACGGCACTGCCGGCGAGCACAGCGAAATCGTGCTCCAGTGCTTCGCCGATTCCGGCAAGGATCTCGCTATTTTTCTGCTCAACGAAGGCATCGACTACCAAGTCGACGAACGGCCCGATTTCCGCGGTCGTGGCTTTGTTGAGGCTCTGTATTTTGTCTGGCGCAACGAAGACGTGGTGTTGGTGGTCTACGACCGTGACGCCGTTCGTGGCGCCTTGCGCCCGGGCGCACGGGGGCAGGAGCGCGGCGATATTCGCGCGCTTGAGCAGCGCATGGCGGAGGCGGCGGCTGCCGATTCTGCATCATGAAGCAACATCTTCGATTCCTGCTGCTGGCGGCCATGGCCTGGTTGTTGGTTGCCTGTGGCGACGACAGCAACGAGGCCACAGCGGTGGTTGAGCACCCAGCTCAAGCCATCTTCAGCCTCACTCTGCCCGATCTGCAAGAAGCGCCGCAGGAGCTGGCGCAGTGGCGTGGGCAACCGATGCTCGTCAATTTCTGGGCCACCTGGTGTGCGCCCTGCGTAGAAGAAATGCCCGATCTCAACGCCTTGCAAGCTGAGTTCCCCAATGTTCGTTTCGTGGGGCTGGGCGTGGATTCCCTGGAGTCGCTGCGTGAGTTCAGTGAGCGGATTCCGGTCGACTATCCTTTGCTGGTGGCGCGCAGCGAGGGCTTCGACCTCATGCGCGAGCTCGGCAATGAGGCAGGTGGGCTGCCATTCACCGTGCTGATTGACAGCACAGAGCGGATTCCCCATCGTGTTGCGGGGCAGATCGATCCAGAAGCTTTGCGCGCCCAACTGCGTAGTTTGCGCTGATTTCCACGGCTACGGTGTTTACTGCGTGGGCCTCAAACCGGCCGGGCGGGAGGGTTCAAATTGGACAAACCCACCCATTTGGCGTCAAAATCGCGTCCTTTGATCGAAATTTGCGGCAACATGGCACGACACATCCTCGTAGTGCATGGCCCCAACCTCAACCTTCTCGGCACCCGGGAGCCGGAGGTGTACGGTGGGAGCACCCTGACGCAGATCAATGCGGGTTTGCAGGCTTTGGCGCAAGCCGAGGGTGCCGTGCTGCACACCTTCCAAAGCAACCATGAGGGCGAGTTGGTGGAGCGCGTGCAGGCCGCGCAGCTCGATGGCACCGAGTTCATCGTTATCAATCCGGCGGCTTATACGCATACCAGCGTCGCGTTGCGCGATGCCCTGGCAGCGGTGGCGTTGCCCTTCATCGAGGTGCATCTGTCGAACGTGCATCGCCGCGAACCCTTTCGGCAACACTCGTATTTGTCCGACCTCGCGGTCGGTGTCATAGCCGGTCTTGGGGCTACTGGCTATGAGGCAGCATTGCGGTATGCCCTGCAGTATCAGCCCGCCTGAGCCCGGCGGGCCTTGTCGTTGTGCGACGATCGCTCCGTGCGGTCGATCGGCCTACAGCATTCTGGTCTATTGGGCGCTGGCCACCGGCAGCCGCGCCCGCGACCCTTCCGGCATAAAGGAATCTTTCCATGGATCTTCGTAAACTCAAAACACTTATCGACCTGGTGGCCGAATCGGGCATCGCCGAGCTCGAAATCACCGAGGGCGACGGCAAGGTACGCATTGTCAAATCGGCACCGCCGGCGCCCGAACCCACCATGCAAACGGTCTGGGCGCATCCCATGGCCATGCCCGGCAGCCAGCCGGCTCCCGCTCCTGCCGCCGAGACGAGCGCCAATACCACTGCCGCCAACCCGGCTCCCAGCGAGCCGAAGGCTCCAGAAGGCCATATGGTGAAGGCGCCCATGGTAGGCACGTTCTATCGGGCACCCAACCCCGGCGCGGCGCCCTTCGTCGACGTCGGGCAGTCGGTCAAACAGGGCGACACGCTTTGCATCATCGAAGCCATGAAGCTGCTGAACGAGATCGAAGCCGACAAAACCGGCGTCATCAAAGAGATCCTGGTCGAGAACGGCGAGCCCGTGGAGTTCGGCCAGCCGTTGTTCGTCATCGGTTAAAGCTCATGTTCGAAAAAGTCTTGATTGCCAACCGCGGCGAAATCGCCATGCGGATCCAGCGTGCCTGCCGCGAAATGGGCATCAAAACCGTGGTAGTGCACTCCGAGGCCGATCGCGACGCCAAATATGTGCGCCTGGCCGACGAATCCGTGTGTATCGGCCCGGCCTCCGCTCGCGATAGCTATCTCAACATGCCGGCCACCATTTCGGCGGCCGAGGTCACCGACGCCGAGGCCATTCATCCTGGCTATGGCTT
>JAJUJN010000522.1 GCA_029265335.1 Alcaligenaceae bacterium | reverse complement strand
ATCGGCTTCTGCACCGCCGCCGCTGAGCATGCCCGCGAGGCGGTTGATTCCTTGCTGAAACGGCGAACCCGCCGGCAGGGCCTCGCCCAGGTTTTCGGCGAGAATCAGGTGGCGCGCATCGTAAGGCAAGGTTTGGATCACGGGTTGGTCCACCACTTGCATGAAATCGCGCCGCTCCACCTGGCCTTTGCTTTCGGGCTGGGGCTGGTTGAGCAGCAAATAGACCGTGGGAATGGGTTCGCGCGTGAGCACGTAGGGCAAAAGCCGGTCGAGTCGATGACTGGAGTGCACCGAGAGATCGCTCACCACCGTGCAAACCTGGCTCATGGCGAGTGCCTCTTCGGCCAGCGCTCCCAGGGTAAACGGCAGATCGATCACGACATAATGGAACTGCTGCGCCAGCATGCCGATGATCTCGGTGAGGGCATGTTCGGGCCATTGCGGCTCTTTGCCCATCTCGTGCTGGCTGCTCATGAGAAACAGTCGCTCGTCGGCGGTGGCGAGCGTGCGTTCGAGATACTGCGGGTCTACACGTGCGCTGTTTCTTAAAACCTCGCCCAGGGTATTCACCAAGGGCAGCCCCAATTGGGTGGCCGCAGCGCCGCCATGCAGCTCGAGGTCGATATAGGCAATACGACGGCGAGCGTTGCCCTTCAGCAGGGTACGCGACAAATGGGTGGCAATGCTGGTCACCCCAACACCGCCACGCGTGCCCAGAAGGCTGATGACCTTGCCGGAGCGCAAGCGCGCCGTGCTCATCGCCGCGCCGCTGTGTGGCTCATGCGACAGCAGCCGCCGTGCGAGATCGGCGGTGATGGGCTTCACCAGATAATCCATCACGCCCATGCCGAGCAGATCGCGATACAAACCGACGTCGTTGCGTTCGCCGATGGCATACACCTGAATCGAAGGCTCAGAGACCTCGGCCAGGCGGTTCAGCTCCGACAGCGGCAGATCGTAACGGCTGATATCCACCACCAGCTGGCGCGGCGGTCGTGTGGCTTGCAACAGATAGCGTATGGCGTCGGCCATGTCGCCCACTGCGATCATCACACTGGCGAGGCCCGCGTTGCGGGCGTAGGTGGCGAGCGCCTGGCGACTGGTGTCGTCGCTCACGAAGGCTACCAAGTCGGCGTCGTCCACCACCTTGGTGGATCGTTCGAACAAGGCCATCAGCGTTCTCCTCGCGTACTGGTGCTGCGCGTGGACGTTTCGTTCAACGGCGTGACTTCGTTCTGATGATAGCGTTCCACTGCAGTGGCGGCGGTGGTGGGATCCTGCCCCGCATAGGGCTGGGGAGCCTCGAGATCTTCCGGCCGCGCCACTTGCCTGGCAAGATTGGTGTAGGTGGCGCAACCCCAGGCTGTGGCCGGCCGGTT
>JAJUJN010000049.1 GCA_029265335.1 Alcaligenaceae bacterium | reverse complement strand
GTACGGTGCCCTTGGGAGTGCCAGTGGAGCCCGAGGAATACAGCCAGAAGGCGGCTTCGTCGGCGCAGGTATTGGCCGCTTCGGCTTGCGGAGTTTGTTCGGCGAGCAGCGCGGTGAAATCGACCTCGTGGGCGCCCAGCTCACCCGCAGGCTGCGACACCACCAGTTGCCGTACTTCATGCGGCGCGTGCTGCATGGCTTCGCGCAACACGGGCACCAGCGCGCCGGATACGATTGCCGCCTGCGCTCGGCTATGGGTGAGCATGTAGGCGTAATCTTTGGGGGTGAGCAGTGTATTGACCGCTACCGGTACCACTCCGGCGTACAACGCGCCCAGGAAGGCCACTGGCCAATGATTGCAATCGTGCATGAGGAGCAAAACGCGCTCTTCTCTTTTGATGCCAAGATTGTGCAGGGCAGCTGCCATGCGGCGGACACTCTCGGCCAGCTCGCCATAGGTGAGATGACCGTGGTTATCGATATACGCCGTGCGATGAGCCCGATCGGCGTTGGTTTCGATAAGGTATTGCGCAAAGTTGAATTGCCGCGGGGGCGCTTGTAGTTCGGCGTGCATGAAACAACCTGTGGGAAGCAAAGGATCCTTCGCCAGCACGTGAAACGTGTCAGCGCTGGATCGTCAACTTATGCACTATCGTGCATAAAACGTAACGATATCCGGCAGCGAAAAGCCGCGTCAAGAAAAATACTGCATTTGGGGGAAAACCCGCAGACCGTTGAGGGTGTGGAGTTTCCCGGGTTTCATGCCGCCTCCGCCCGTATGCATGGGCCCGGGGCAGAGGCTGCGCGCCAACACAGCCTCAGGAGGCTGCGACGAACGTGAGCTGGCTGGGCCGGGATGGGCCTGCCCCAGACGCTCGCGTTCATCGCCCACTTTTATGCTTTGGGAGCGTCGTCGACCACGAAGACATCGCCCTCAGCGTGGGAAATCACGTGTCGGGCCACACTGCCGATGGTGGCATCGGCGATGGCGTCGCTGGTGTGCTTGCCGACCACAATGAGGTCGCACTCGTGCTCGTGCTCATGTTCGAGCAAACGGAAAGCCGGGTCGCCGGTTTCGAGTCGGGGCGTGATGTTGAGCCCTTCGCTTTCGGCTTGCCTCATGAGCTTGGACATGTCTTCTTCGGCTTGAGCACGGACTCGATCACGCAGCTCTGAGACGGCTTGCTCGGTGAGACCGGCGTAGTAGAGGCGGCCTTCGAATGGAATTTGATGCACATGCAGCGCCTGGATGGTGGCCTTGGGCGCAAGGGCTCGGGCGGCGCGCAGGCTGGCCAGCGAACGAGCCGAGAAATCTACCGCCACCAGGATGCGCTCGTATTGCGCGCGCGGAGGATGGCGCACGATGAGGATGGGCTTGCGAGTGCGGGACAGGAGGCGTTCTGGTGTTGAACCCAGCAACATATGACGCACGAACCCTTGACCGCGAGCGCCCAGCACCACCAGCTCGGGGTTGATATCGGTGATGGCTTGCAGCACGGCTTTAAGGACGCGTCCGCTGTCGATCCGGGTGACGGGCTCGATGTCGTACTGGTGTTTGAGGGAATCCGCCAACTCGTTGACGCTTTTCTGCGCCATTTCGGTGATGGTTTCCACATTGCCGGTTTGCACGGTTTCGAGCAGTGAGCTGAGGGTGGCCAGGCCACCTTCGTCGACCACGTGTTGCAGCGTGAGACGGGCTTGATGTTCGTGAGCCAATGCGGCGGCACGCCGTACGGCGTGACGGGCCGGCGTGGAAAGGTCGGATGCAACAAGGATGTTGCGAATTGCTGTCATAGCGGGGCTCCTTGCCCAAGTTTGGACTGATGTTTGATCTTGCCACGATTGTCTGATCGAGCCAACGAGAAGTAACCCGCGATTGATCTAGCTCAAGTGGCCACTGCGGTCGGTGCTGCGGCGTTGCGGAACGCCTCATGGGCAAAGCGCTGCCAGAATTCGCCTACAACGCAATCCGGCTCCGATGACAGCGCCGGCGGGGTGCTTGAATTTACAGTGAAGCCATGGTCGAGGATTTCACCCGGCCCTGGTTTTAACGTGACACAGGAGAAATCTCCATGAACAAGCCCACATTTCAACGCAAGCTGCTCGCAGGTCTCTTTTCGGCTGCCCTGGCCGGCCCGGTATTTGCCGCCGCCGACGACACTCATACGCCCGTCTCTCCGGGCCATAACCCTCCCGATGGTGAGCCTACTCGCGAACTTGAGCGTCAAGTTGCCGAAGCAGGTCGCGACGCCATTCAATATGTCGACGATGCTGCGGTCACCACTGCAGTGAAGGCCAAGCACGCAGCCGACGACGTGGTTGGCATGCTCGACATCAGTGTTGAAACGGAAGAGGGCGTTGTGCACCTCACTGGCGACGCCGCCAGCCCCCTTGAGAAGTCACAGGCCGAGCGCCTGGCGCGCGAGGTGGACGGCGTGAAAGATGTGAAAAACGACATCGTTGTGGCGCCCGAAACCAACTGATCATCACCGGCTTTCTTGGCACGGCGTGCACGGGACCGTGCCTAGAAAGAAAGGCCACAACTCTGGTTGTGGCCTTTTTTTTGCGCCGAGCGGCTTTCTGTTCTGGCGTGGTGAGCGAATTGTTCTTACATGGTGAGCAAATCGACGAGTTCGTTGGCATGCTCTTCTTCGGTGGCGAGAATGTTTTCGAGCATCATGCGCGTGGTGGAATCGTGATCACCGAAAAATTCGATCATTTCGCGGTAGCTTTCGATGGCAATGCGTTCCGCCACCAGGTTTTCGCGGATCATGGCGTGCAGCTGATCAATCTCCACGTATTCCACCTGACTGCGAGTACTCAGTGTGGCCGGATCCATCTCGGGCTTGCCACCAAGCTCCACGATGCGCTGCGCGAGCAGATCAGCATGCGCCAGTTCCTCGTTGGAATGCACCAGAAACTCGGCGGCGATGGCCTCGGCGGTGATGCCAGAGGCTACCAGCGAGTGTTGCCGATAGCGCAGCACGCAAAGCAGTTCGGTGGCCAGTGCAGTATTCAGCAATGCAATGGCAACTTGTTTGTCTGCTCGGTACGCAGGCATGGCCATGCCCAGCGCAATATGTTGCCTTGCCCGGTCGCGCAAAGCCTGGACGTCCCTCATGAAAGTGGTGCCGCAGATGTGAGTATCTTCGGTCATTCCATGGCTCCTTGGTGGTCTCGGGTAAATGCCTTTCTGGCTGTTAGAATCGTGCAGGATCCCTCGACATCGCTCTGTCGGCCTTGGCGCAAGTTGTTGTCAGAAAGCGCCTACCCCGCGTTACGCGCAGGCAGCCCGCACTCTTTTTCACGAAATTCGTAGTCATTCAGGAGGCGCCCGCATGCCTACACCTTCAGGGGCCTCCCGGCCCGGCGACGCCGCACCCGGCAAGCCCAGCCGCGCACGCCCGCCACGGTGGCGCTTCGGTGCGTCACGCGGCACCCCGCTGTCGCCGCGACGTCGGCGTCGGCGCCGCGTGGGAGCCACCATCACCGTCTTGATCATCGGTTCCGCGCTGGGGTTCGGGTGGTTGCTGCTCAGTCACTGGCAATCAAGCTCCAATGAGGCCGCCTTGTCGGAGCTGCGCGTGCAATCGCAGCGTCTGCATCACTTCGACACGCTTCATATGCAATTGATGGCCGCAGAGTCGGGTGTGCGGGGTTACTTTTTGTCGGGCGACCCGATGTATCTCACGGCCTTGCAAGAGAGCCGCTTCGAATCCGAACTCGTGCTGCGTGGGCTGGCTGAGACGGGCAAAGACGATTCCAGCTTGGCCGAACTGCGTGACTTGCTCGAAAGGCGCTGGAGGTGGCTCGAGCTCGCTGTGAGCCGCGACATGCCCGACCTTGTTGCGGCGGTTAACGACGATGAAGGCTCCACCAGTGCCCAAGAAGCCCGCGAAGCGCTGCTCGCCATGCGGGCAGATACCGCAGAGCACATCGACGCCATGCTGGTGGAGTCTTTCGAGCGCTTCTCGGGCACCCGCCAGCGCAACATTGGCATGGGGCTGGCCATATTGGCCATGTTGGTGCTGCTGTTGGTGATGCTCTATCGCGAAGAGAGCCTGCGTGGTCGGCTGGCCGATGTGCTGCGCGACGAAAACGACCGCCTGCAACGACAGGTTGCTTCACGCACGGCGCAACTCAATGCGCTCGCTACCTATCTCACTAACGTGCGTGAACAAGAGAAATCACGTCTGGCACGCGAATTGCACGACGAGCTTGGTTCACTCCTCACGGCGGCCAAGCTCGATGCCAACTGGATTGCCCGCAAGTTGCCGCCTGAGGCTCTGGAGCCGCTGCGTTCGCGTTTCGATCGATTGTTCGACACTCTCACCCAAGTGATCGCGCTTAAACGCAAGGTGGTCAACGATTTGCGCCCGCCGCTGCTCAGCGACCTAGGTTTGATGGAAGCGTTGCGCACGCTTGCCAGCGTGGGGGTAGGGGAGCTCGAAGGCAAAGTCACATTAAAGCTCCCTGAAGAACTGCCCAACTTGCCCGAATCGGTGGCGCTGGCGCTCTACCGTATCGCCCAGGAAGCCCTCACCAACGTGCGCCGTTACGCCTCGGCTACGGCGGTGGTCGTAGAGCTCCAGTTGCACGACGACGGCCTCCAGCTCGAAGTGACCGACAATGGAGTGGGCTTCGATCCGACGCAACGACGCATGGATCGCCATGGCCTGGCCGGCATGGAACATCGGGTGCAGATGCTGGGAGGAACTTGGGAGCTCGACAGCGCCCCGGGTCATGGCACCCGTATTCGAGTGTTTGTGCCTCGCAGCACTTGGGACACCGACGCCTCGGGTGTGCAGCCTCAGTGAGGATCGTGCATGGCGGCTTGCACGAAATCGAGCAGTTCGTCGAGCTGCAGCGATTTGTCGAAGAACTTCACCACCCCCAGCTCCGCGCAGCGACGCCTTAACACCTCGTGGCCGTAATTCGAAAACACGACAGTGCGGGGCCTACCGTATCGGTCGGGGTGTTGGCGCAAGGCCTGCAGCACCCCTAAACCGCTACCCTCGCGCAGCTCGAGATCGATGATGGCAAGATCTACGGGCTGGCTTTCGAACAGCGCAAGGGCTTCGCCTTCTGCGGCAGCGCAGCCGAGCAGGTTGACGCCGTCGATGTCTTCCAGCATGTCGGTGAGCATATCAGCCAACATGGCGGAATCTTCGACGAGCGCAAGGCGAAGTTGAACGGAGGTGGAAGAAGACATCGTCAGTTGGGTGGCGGTTCGTCGATCAAGCCGTTACGAATGGCATAAGCGGCAAGCTCGGCATTGCTGGACACATCAAGCTTCTCGAGCAGCCGGGAGCGATAAGTGCTGACCGTCTTGGCGCTGAGATGCAACAATTCGGCGATGGCACTGACGGTTTCGCCGCGCGCCAGCCGCAAGAATACCTGAAGCTCACGATCCGAAAGTTTTTCGTGGGCGGCCACAGAGCCGCCCTCGGTGAAATCACGCGCCAACAGTTCTGCCGTGCGCGGCGATAGATAGCGGCGCCCCTGCGCCACAGTGCGGATGGCCGTGATGAGTTCTTCTTCGGTGCAGTCTTTGCACAAATACCCATCGGCACCGTGGCGCAAAAGCGACAGCGCATAGCGATCTTCGGGAAACCCCGAAAGTATCACAACGCGGGTCTCGGTGTCGCGCTGCCGCAGGTTGCGGAGAAAATCGACTCCGCTCTGCCCTGGCAGCGAGAGGTCGAGCAGCAGCACGTTCGCGGGATTCTGACGAAGCAAGGTTTGGGCCTCTTCTGCCGAAGCGGCCTCAAAGGCAAGCTCAAACCCCATTTCGTCGGCCAGCATTTCGCGAAAGCCGGTACGAACGATCTGATGGTCGTCAATGATGGCAATGCGCAACATAGAAACGTGGCCTCCTTGCCCACGGAAGTCACCGACCTCTGCCGAGGTTGATTACGAAGCTAGCAATCGCCAGGATCAGGAATATGAAGAACAATACCTTGGCAATTCCGGCAGCGCCAGCGGCAATACCCCCGAAACCCAAGATCGCGGCGATGATGGCGATAACAAAAAAAATGACGGCATAGTGCAACATGTCGATCTCCTGTGAGTTGCCGGGCCCGCAGCGGCCTGGCGAGCTTTTACCTTAGCCAGCCAAGGGGGTGCCAACCATAGGCTGCAGCCGATACCCATGTCGGCGAATGCTGACACCCGGTTACAGGGAGGTTCACAGAGAAGTGCGGCAATCCTCTTCACGGAGATTTGCGGCAAGCATCATTCTTCGTTCGAGAGCTCAGCAGGAGAGTCCGGATGGTGGAATGTTGCTGCCGCAGCACCAGTTTGCCAGAGGCATTATGCCTGATGGTACTCGCTCGGAGTTAGCTTCGGATGAGTAAAGGTCCTCGAACTATTGAAGTTTTTCTAGTGCCTCGTGAATCCCGATATCACCCGTTCTATCGCTGAAGAATGTGTTCGGCGCGAATACTCCGCTATTCCTCCCCGTGCCGAAGCGCTGTTGCGCCAATGTCTGCTCGACACCACCGGCACCGCCATCGCCGGCGCCGACGAAGATTTCGTGATCGCCTTGCGCGATGAGCTAAGTATTCAGGGGGGCGCGCCAGAAGCTACGGTGTTCGGCAGCAACACCCGTCTACCCGTACTCTCGGCGGCCACCATCAATGGCACCAGCGCTCACGCGCTCGACTACGACGATGTGAACTTCCACATGGCGGCACATCCGTCGGTGGCCATTCTGCCTGCCGTGTTGGCTTTGGGTGAACGTCTCGATGCCGGCTGGGGTGAGGTGGCCACCAGCGTCTTTGCGGGTTATGAGTCGGCGTGCCGCATCGGGCGTTTGGTGGAGCCCAGTCATTACCGCATGGGGTTTCATGGCACAGCGACCATCGGCACTTTTGCTGCCGCGCTGGCCGCTGCCCGCTTGTTGCGGCTCGATGTGCAGCAAACGGTGACCGCTCTTGGTATTGCCGCCAGTCAGGCGGCGGGCGTGCGAGTGAACTTCGGCACCGCCTGCAAACCCTTGCACGCGGGCAAAGCGGCGCACAACGGCCTGTTTGCCGCCTTGCTGGCCGCCCGAGGGTTCTCGAGCTATCCGCAGGCGCTGACCGGCGCAGCGGGTTTTGCTGAAACGCACAGCACCACAGTGAGTGTCGACGCCGCGCTGGCTTCGCCACCGCAAGATTTTTTTCTGTACGACAATCTGTTCAAGTATCACGCCGCGTGCTACCTCACTCACGCCGCGGCCGACGCCACTGCCGAACTGCGCGATCAGCACGATCTATCGCCCAGCGACGTGGCTGCCGTGCACCTCAAGGTGTCGCCTGATCTCGATACCGTCTGCACCATCGCCGAGCCGCAGGATGGTTTGCAACTCAAATTCAGCGTGGCGGGAGTTACTGCGCTCACCTTGCTGCGGGTCGACACCAGCAGCCTCGCGTCCTACACCGTAGAGGCGGCGCAGAACCCAGCCTTGCGGGCGCTCTTGCCGCGCTTCCACATCAGCTTCGACAAACACCAGGCTAAAACCAGGGCCGACGTTGAATTGCATTTGAAGGATGGGCGCAAGCTCTTGGCCAGCTCAGATTCGGGCATTCCGCTCAGTGATATCAACGAACAGCAAGGCCGCCTCGAAACCAAATTTCGCGGCCTTGTAGCGCCCGTGCTGGGAGAGGGCGCGGCAGAGTCGATGGTGAAGCATTTGCAGCAAATGCGGGCCGATACCCCGATTCGCCAATGGCTTGAGCTGGCGGTGGCGCCCGCCCAGGCTCGCACGCAATCATGAGTGCGCAGCGCGACTCGTGCCATGCCAACTCAACGACTTGCAACAAAACGTGATTTGTGCAGTGCCCCTTGAAAACGGTGATGTGGCCCATATCTTTATAGGCACATTCATCTTAAGTCTTCAAGGAGGCTCGCATGGTTTACCGTTCCTTCTTTCCGCGTGATTTTTTCTCGGAGTTCGATCGCCTGCAGCATGCCATGCAGCAGGCCATCAGTCGCGGCCCCAGCATTCGGGGTCGGTCGCATGGTTTCCCAGCCATCAACGTAGGTGGAACCGCCAATTCGGTGGATATCTACGTGTTTGCGCCGGGTGTGGATCCAGCAGCGCTCGACGTGCAATACGAGCGGGGTACGCTGAGTATTTCGGGTGAGCGCAAGCTGCCCGACGTCGACGAAAACGCTAACGTCCATATCGACGAACGCTTTGCCGGTCGGTTCCGGCGCGTGGTTTCGTTACCCGACGATGTCGATCCCAGCAAGATCGAAGCCAACTATCGCAATGGCGTCCTGCACCTGAAGGTGGCGCGCAGCGAAGAGTCGCAGCCCCGCCGCATCCCCGTACAGTGATCGCCAGGCTTGCAGAGTTTGCGCACAACCGAACAGGAGATATGTCATGACTGAAGAACGCAACGTTACCCGTACCCAAACTGACAACAAGGCATCTGAGCAAGCCAGCTTGCTGCCACTGGTCGACGTGGTCGAAGACGCTGGCGGCATCACCCTCTATGCCGACATGCCAGGTGTTGCCAAAGATGAGGTTCAGGTGAACCTCGACGCCGACACGCTCACCATCGAGGGCACGGTCAAGCTCGACGTGCCGGCCGACATGGAGGCCAGCCACGTGGAAGTGGGCCTGCCGCGTTACCGTCGGGTGTTCACGCTATCGCGCGAGCTCGACGCCGACAAGGTCAACGCCAGTTTCGACCAAGGTGTGCTCACCTTGCGCATCCCCAAGGCGGACCATGCCCAGCCGCGCCGGATCGATGTGAAAGTCACTTGATTCTCCAACGCCGCCGCTCTGGCGTTCGATGAGTTTTTGTGACATCGCTGGAACAAGGAGGTGTTGCCATGAAACTGGACACGTTCAAAGAAAACCTGGGCTCGTTCTGGGAGTCTCTGGCCGATGGCTGGAGGCAACTCACGCAGTCTGCCTCCACCGCGCTCACTCGATTCCGAGCGGGCGACAAAACCAATCTGCCGTCGCGCGAGCAGATCGACGACATCAACTTCACGCCCAGCCGCAGCTGGGCCGTGGTGGGCGGCGACCTGTTCGAAGATGAGCATCGCCTAGTGGTTTTGCTGGAGCTTCCAGGTGTCGACAAACACGATCTCAACCTCGAGGTCAGGGGCGACTCCCTCGTGGTGTCGGGCGAAAAACGCTTTGCGCACGAAGCCACCGAGGGCCGCTGGCGAGTGATGCAGCGAGCCTACGGCGCGTTTCATCGGAGCGTGCCGTTGCCACTGCCCGTACGGGCCGAGCAAGCCAAGGCCAGCTACCGCGACGGGGTGCTGCGCGTCGAGCTTCCCAAAGCTCACCCCGGCAAACCTCGCCTCACCCGTATTCCCGTAAGTTGAGTGTAAGAGGTGATCGCGGATACCGCGAGAGGCGTGGTATCCGTTGCTCCCATGCTATCTTGCTCATTCACCCGACCACTTGCGGTTCTCTGATAACTGACTCGCTCTTATAGTCACACCCAGTCAGCAAAGGTCGGTCGCAGCCTGGCGCGCTGCGTTGCCTTCTGAGTTGTGTCTACAGGGTCAGAACGGACGAACCAACATGCGGGTTACCTTTCGGAGCTGGCGGCCGCGAATCACCATCAAGGTACTCATCGTTGTGTTGTCGATGCTGTGTGTGGTGATCGTGACAGGAAGCCTCTTGGTCATGAGTTTTTACTTGTCACGCAACGTTTTGATGCAAGATGCGCAGAACTACAACGCCGCCTACGCTTCGGGGCGCCTTACGGTGAGCCTGTCGCAACCGATATGGGATGAGCAAGCAAAGTATCTGGGCTATTTCACCGGCACTATCTATTTGCAAGAGCCCAACGTCTTGGGGAGGATGCTGGCCGAGCACTACTATCGCGACGGTTCCCAAGTGTACGTGGTAGACGGCCAGGCGTGCCAATCGCCAGGAATGCCGCTGTGATCGGGGCGGGCTTGAAGGTGAACCTTG
>JAJUJN010000237.1 GCA_029265335.1 Alcaligenaceae bacterium | reverse complement strand
TGTATGACGTCACGGCCTCTTATGCTCCGGAGGCTGAGCGTTGCATCGCCTGGAACGATCCGCAGCTCGCCATACCGTGGCCTGGCGGACTCGACATCGTGGTTTCGGAACGCGATGCTGCCGGAGCTCCCTGGCATAGTGCCGACTTATTCACCGATTAATACATACCACAAGCCTGCGGTTGTATAATATAGGCCGTTAACTTTATCGGTAACCCCCACTATGTCTCGTTCCGCCAAGACGGCGCGCCCCGCCAAAAGCGCAGCCGCCACCCGTCGTCCCCGTGGTGGCCGAGCAGCGGAAGTGCGAGCTGTCCTGCAAGACGAGATCGAAACCGGCGTCCTCCCGCCGGGGGCTCAACTCGATGAACGGGCGCTCGCCGAACGCTTCGGCGTGTCCCGCACCCCCGTGCGTGAAGCCCTGCAACAGCTTGCGGCTCGCGAGCTGGTGCAAATTGCCCCTCGGCACGGGGTGCGCGTGGCCCGATTCTCCATCACTCGTATGCGCAGCATGCTGGAGTTCATCGGCGAACTGGAATCCCTGGGCGCCAAGCTGGCCGCCCGTCGCCTCGATGCCGACAACGCGGCCAACCTCGATGCGGCCCTGGAGGCCTGCCGTGAAGCCGCGGCGCGCAACGATTCCGCCGCTTATGCAGAGGCCAACAAGCAATTTCATGGGGTGATTTCGGCCACCGCGCGCAACCCCTACCTTACCGAACAACTGCGCAACGCACGTCGCATGGTGCAGCGCTATCACGTCAAGTATTTTCAAACGCAGGCGCAGATTGCCAGGTCGTTGCAGGGCCATGAAGAAATCGCCCAGGCGCTGCACGCCGGCGACGAAGCCGCGGCCGGCGAAGCCATGTTGCGTCATGTGCCGGCCGGCACCACCGACTTCTCGGAGTTTCTGGCTACCGTACCGCTGGAGTTCTTCGATCTCGATAGCGTGACCGAAAGCTGAACCCAGGGTGGCCGCCTCCATGGCGCTGTCTGCACGCACAGGCCGCACTGGCGGCGGTGGGCTCAATCACTAGCGGCGCGGCTGGCTCAATTCCAACCATACAGGCTCAAGGTGGTTTGGCCGCCCCGCAACTGCTCGATAATTCCCGCTTCTTGCGCTTCGCGTTGGGCCCCGGCCTTCACCACTTCGGCCATATGCGCGTGTGGAATAGCCACCACGCCGTCAGCATCGCCCACGATCAGGTCGCCGGCTGCCACCACGGCGTCGCCCATCAGCAACGGGTGGTTGATCCAGCCCGTGGCGCCGAAGTCTTTGCTGGTGCCGCGGATGCTGCGGCCGCGCGCAAATACCGGAAAGGCCATTTTTTCGAGCAACTCCACATCGCGCACACAAGCGTCGATGACCAGCCCGCGAAGGCCGGCCGCTTGCGCAGCGGTAGCCATGATTTCACCCCAGTAACCGTGTTCGTACACGCCTGAGGTATTCACTACCATCACATCACCAGGCTGCGCCACGGCCAGGGCACGATGGAGCCAGAGGTTGTCACCCGGGGGTGAATGGACCGTGAGCGCCCGGCCTGCAACGCGACAGCCCTTGTATATGCCTTGAATGGCTGCCGGTAGGGCGCCTATTTTGCCGGCGGCTTCGTGCAAGGTGGCAGCGCCTTGACGCGCTGCCTCGGCCATGAGCGATTCGGCCAATGAAGGCACGTCGGTACGGATCGTGAGGCTTGGGTCGACACGTTTCATTCCGCCTCCCGAGTTTGCAGCTGGTGATAGCGGAACTTCGCGCGCGCCTCGTCGAGGCGCATGCCGCCACGGACGGCCTCTCGAATTTGATCCTCGGCGGCTTCGATCTCATCGGCGAGATCGAGAATGGCGGCTTCGTGCTCACGGGGCAGAACCACGACCCCGTCGGCGTCGCCCCGCATGAGGTCGCCGGGCTGCACCCGGGCGTCGCCGATATTCACCGGCACATTGGTGGCTTCTACCTGAACGCGATCTTTGCCCGTGCGCATCCAGTGATCTCTGGAATAGATGGGATAGCCCAGTTCGAGACAGCACGCCACATCGCGACAAATGCCGTCGATCACGGTGCCGGCGATTCCCCGACGGTGTGCCACTTCGGTGAGAATGTCGCCCCACACCGTTGCATTATCGCGGCCGCCGTTGTCGAGCACCAGCACGCTGCCCGGGGGCACGTCGTCGATGAAATCGCCCACGGTGCCTGCCGGCTTGCCTGCCGGGCCGTACAGCAGGGTATAGGCTCGTCCTGCCATACGGAAATCGGTGCTGCGCGGCTTGATTCGGTAGCACTGACCATGGATGCCGAGCTTGTCCATGGCGTCGCTCAAGCTAGCGGTGTCGAGCTGGCTGGCTCGCTGCACATTGTGGTCGTCGTTGCTCATGGTGAGGAGTTCCTTGAGTTTTCAGTTGTTCAGCATGTGTTCGTAGTCGCCGCCCATGACATCGCCGATGGGCGTGCCCGCCAGCACGGCGCGCGCCATGGCCGCCTCGCGGCCAGCGATCTGCTCGGCGGTATCGAGCACCTGGTTGATCTCGGCCGCCGGAATGAAGATCACGGCGCTGTTGTCGGCCAGCACGAAGTCGCCGGGCTGAACTTTGACTTCGCCCACCTGGATCGGTACCTGGGTGCCCTTTTCTACCACCCGGCCACGGGCGGTAAGTGAGGTGAGCGCACGGGCAAATACCGGAAAGCCGTAGCCGCGCGCTTCGTCGATATCGCGCACCGGGCCGTCGGCAACGACACCCGCCACCCCGCGCACCTTGGCGCCGAGGGTGAGCAGACCGCCCCAGCTGCCGGCTTCCACGCCGGTACGCTGTTCCACCACGATCACGTTATCGGGGCCACTCATTTCGATGGCCGTGCAACCCAGATGCTTGGCGGGGCCGGGCGGTGGCGCGCCGGTGCCCAGCTTCACAGTCACCACTTGCCCGGCAATATGTTGTTGGCCGGAGAATTGCGTCAGCTCGGTCACGGCACCCCGCATGCCGAGCTTGTCGAGCGCATCGGAAACCGCGCAGGCGTCCAGACGACGCAAACGCTGCACCGCTGCGGCGGCGGCCTTGTCGGAGGATGACACAGCGCTTGGGGGGGAACTCGGAGAAGACATAGGCGATTCCTTGCAGTGCGGGTATTGCGAGCACCATCGGCGGGTGCTCAACGCATGAAATGCAACGTGAAAATCAATCGAGGGTGCGCCAGGCGGCAAAGCACAGACCGGTGCCGCTCAGGGCCGGCGTGCGATAACCCGGCGTGTACGACACCCAGTCGAGATCCAGGTCGCGCGCCATCGAGGCCGTGACCAACCAGTTGCGAATTTCGGAGCTGCCGGCCTTGAGTTGTTCGGGATCAAGCGAGGCCAGCCATTCAGTATCTTTGTTGCGCAACGCCTCGATGACCCCGTGGTCGAGCTCTTCATCCACCACAAAATGGCTCAAGCCGCCCGATGCGATCACCCCCACCCGCAGGTCTTCCGGCCATTCAGCCACGAGCTCGCGCAAATGTTCACCCAATTGAACACAGCGCCGCGGCGTGGGCTGATTGGGAGGATCGAAGGTGTTGATCATGATCGGCACCACCGGCAACTCGAAATCGTCGAGGTAGCGACGGTGCACGAACTGAAATGCATGCCCTTCGTGCTGACCGGGCTCGATGTATTTCATGGCGGCGATATCGAAATCGCGATCGCACAAGCGTCGTATGAGCCATTCGGCGAAACGGGAGTGCACCGGGTATTCGTAATCGCTATCGGGCTCGTGGCGACGGTTGCGCGCCTGTTTCACCCAGGTGTCGTCGGGTGAGCTCTGGGCGGCGGTGTTGCGGATGGTGTCGCCGTAAAAAATAGCAAGCGCCGGCAAGTTCGACAGCCGAAACAGCTCGGTTTGGTCGTCGCCCACGATGAACAACACGTCGAGGCGGGCCGAGCGCACGCGTTCGCGCAGTTCCGCAATCGCGGCCTGCACCTGGTCGTAGCGTTCGCCCATTTTCTCGGGGGTGACCATGGCAGCAGAATCGGCTGGAGCACGCTCCAGCAACTGCTCGTAGGTCAGTTGCCTGCCTTCGCGATCGAAGAGAGGTTGGTTGCGCCGATCGGCGGCTTCGAAGTCCTGCTGCCAATTCTCACGGGTGGACGTCTGCATGATGCTGTGCGACGAACCGAAGG
>JAJUJN010000267.1 GCA_029265335.1 Alcaligenaceae bacterium | reverse complement strand
TGTTTTGCCCGACAGAGGGCCGCTGATCGAAGGGTTGGGTGCTGATTTTCAGGCGTGTTGCGCCACAACGACGCGCCTCGATTCTAGGTGCTCCAGGGCAGAAGGCCCACATCAAGCCCGCGGATGGTGGCGCGAATGCAACTGTTTGAGACGCTCTCGCGCCACATGCGTGTAGATTTGTGTGGTGGAAATGTCAGCATGTCCCAACAGAAGCTGCACCACCCGCAGGTCGGCCCCATGATTGAGCAAATGGGTGGCAAACGCATGCCGCAACACGTGGGGCGACAGAGCCGATTCGATCCCCGCTTTTCGGGCCATCTTTTTCACAATCTGCCAAAAACCCTGACGGGTCATGGGCCCACCCAGATGGGTCACGAACAAAGCCGGGGATTGCCGTTGCCCCAGCAAGCTCGGCCTCGCCTCCACCAGGTAGCGCTCGATCCACCACGCGGCCTCGGCGCCTAGCGGCACCAAACGATCGCGCCCGCCCTTCCCTTGCACAACGTGCACCACTCCATCGGCCAAGCGCACGTGCAGGGTGTGCAACTGCACCAGCTCGGAAACCCTGAGGCCCGTGGCGTAGAGCGTCTCGAACATGGCACGGTCCCGCAGACCTCTGGGCTCGCGACAGTCGGGAGCTTCGAGCAGTCGCTCTACCTCGTTCTCGGACAGCGTGCGGGGCATTCGTTGCGGCGGCTTGGCGCTGACCACATGCTGGCAGGGATCGTATTCCAGCCAATGTTGACGACGCGCCCACCCGTAGAACCGACGCAGGGTGGCCAGGCGACGGTTAGCGGTGGTGGCGCGAGTCTTGGCATGTTCGTGAGCGAGCCAGGCATGGATGTCGGCCGCCTTCACTCCCGGCAGCTCAGGGCCACCCCGCCCCGCCAGCCAAGCAGCGAATGTATTGAGATCGCGCCGATAGGCAGCCAGGGTATTGCTGGCCAGGCCGTCTTCCAACCAAATGCCATCGATGAAACGATCGATGCGCTCAGCGTCAGCCGGTATGGGGGTAGCTTCGGCCTTCGGCACTGCAGAAGGTGTGGCCGCATGGCTCAGATCGGGCTGGGTCGACATGCAGGCGCCTCACACGAATGAACTGGCGAACAAACGGAAGCCGACACGGAAATATCAACTTGCTCGTGAATCAAATGAAGCCTCCCCCAACGTCGAGTATGAGTTAACGGCTGCCAAATAAGCGTCATTGTCCCGCAATTTCCTGCGAGCGCACGCCCCGAACCCAGAAGGCCCGATTTAGGTGTTTGGAGGCAGTTTGACACCGATAAAAATAATGGGGCATAATCTCGTTCTTGGGTCGTTAGCTCAGCCGGTAGAGCACCGGACTTTTAATCCGTTGGTCGCGCGTTCGAATCGCGCACGACCCACCAACAAATATCAAGGGGTTGCGAGATTTCGCAGCCCCTTTTTCTTGCCCAATGAGATACTTTATGAGACGTTTGTCTCATATCACAGTAGCTCGCACGCTCAGCGCAATCCCAACGGACGTTACTGGAAGTTACTGCGCCCAGCAACTCTGGGTTGGTCAGCTAGTTCTGCTCCACCTCCTCTTTTGTTCTCCTTGGGTTTGGAGCGTTAGCCGGTGCGCCTTCGGGCTCCAGGCTGCTCGGCAACCTGGAATCATGATCCCCATTTCACAGACACGCGTCGATCACGGTAAGCTTATATAGGTAGGTGATGATAGGTGATGGCGATACCGTGTACAGCTTCGGCCTGCCAAGCCTGAACTCGTCCCCTTCATCGCAATGGTTCTTTCGCTGCTGCCAAGCTCGTATAATCGCCGCACCACAATTTCCTTGTTCGCCCGGTTCGCCTCGTGCCCACTTCTCAATCGCCGCTGATCATCGTCATGTGTACGGGTAATGTATGTCGCAGCCCCATGGCCGAAGCCTACATTGCTCACCGTCTCTCCGCTCTCCAATCAAACGCTCAGGTGATCTCGCGAGGCTTGGGCGCACCCGTGGGGCGCCCTCCTCATGAATATGCCTTGGCAGTTGCGCACGAACAAGGTGTGCCTATCTCGCCCCACAAGCGCGCTGCGGCCATCACACGGCCAGAGCTCAGCGCAGCCACGGTGGTATTCGTGATGGATCACGGCCATCGGCGCGACATCCAGCAGAACTATCCAATCGCCAGTGGCAAAACCTTTTTGCTTGGCCAAGATACCGTGGGCGAAATCGCCGACCCCATCCGCGCTCCGCGCCCGGTATTCGACGACGTTTGGGAGGCAATCGTCACGGGCACCGATCACTGGCTGGAGCAGCTCCTGCAGGCCGGCATGATCCGCGCAGAGGCATCGCCCTCCCCCTCCAGCGCTGGCGCTTTGCAGGAGGCGTCGGCGGCCCGATAAGCCATCTTCGTCAAAATCATAAATAACTAACGCTGCCCGCTAGGGTGTGCCACTCTGGAGATTCCGATGTCATCGCCATTCGAGATGCCGTTTCGCCTGCTGCGAACCACTTTGGCAGCCGGTGTGGCTACCGTCATGGCTGGGTGTGCCCTGTCACCTGGGCAATACCTTGGGGTCGTGCCTGCCGGTCAGGCCGACGCGGAGTGGGGGCGGCTGCGCCCCAACCAGCAATTGCAAACCGACACCGCACCCTATACCGACAACGTCACCGAACGCGCCGACATCTACGCCATCACGCCACAGACTCTCATGGCGCTGCAAGAAGAGCGCAATCGCCAGCTCGCCGCCGAGGCCGTTTCGGGGCTGGGCAGCACGGCCACAACAAGCCGCCTCACCGTCGAGGGCGGGTCGCCTTCGGCCCGAACCACCGAATTCGGCCCGAGCAGCAGCGGCCCTGCGCCAGAGCAAAGTCCCTACGTCTATCGGGTGGAGCCGCAAGACACTTTGCAGATCACGGTCTGGAACCACCCCGAGCTCAGCAACCCTACAGCCACGGCCAATGAGCTCTCCGGCCGGGTGGTGAATTCCGACGGGACTTTCTTTTATCCCTACGTGGGCAAAATTCAAGCGGCGGGTCGGACGGTCATGGACATCCGCGACGAACTCGCCCGCAAACTGGCCAACTATCTGGTAGAGCCCCAAGTCGACGTCAGCGTACTCTCGTATCGCAGCAAGCGGGCCTACGTAATGGGAGAAGTCGCCACCCCGGGCCAATTTCCCATTACCGATGTGCCGCCTACGGTGGCCGACTTCATCGCCCAGGCCGGTGGGTTGAAAGAAACCGCCAATCTGCGTGCCGCTACCCTCATCCGCGGTGATCAAGAAATCCCGCTGGATCTCTACGCCCTCTACTACCAGGGCGACATGCGCCAGAACCTCCGGCTCCAGCCCGGTGATGTCGTGCAGATACCCGAGAACCGCTACAACAAAGTGTTCATCCTGGGCGAAGTGAGCCAGCCGCAGTCGATGATCATGCCGCGTGGTCGATATTCGCTGGCTGAAGCGGTGTCTGACACCGACGGTTTCAACCCGCTCACCGCCAACGCCGGGAATCTCTATGTGATTCGCGCGGGCGAGGGTTTACGGCCACAAATCTGGCACCTTGATGCCTCCAGCCCCGACGCCATGATTCTTGCCGATGCCTTCGATCTCCAACCCCGTGATGTGGTGTTTGTCGACCCGGCTGCCGTCACCCGCTGGGCGCGCGTGATCAACAGCATTCTGCCCTCGGCCACCTTCCTCGAGCGCGTCGCGCGCTGATTCTCAGTTACGCACCTCAACGACGCGGGCCAGGTCTCGCGTCGTCCATTCCTT
>JAJUJN010000297.1 GCA_029265335.1 Alcaligenaceae bacterium | reverse complement strand
GATCGCCTGCAGGCGGAGCCTGACACCTTTGTCGCCACCGTCGAACGCTTCTTTCAGGAAGGGGGGCTTGGTCTGAACGTGACCGTGCCTTTCAAGGAAGCAGCCTGGCAACTGGCCGCAGGTGGGCTGAGCGAACGAGCGCGGCGGGCCGGTGCGGTCAATACCCTGTGGCGCAGCGCAGCGGGTTGGCAGGGCTGCAATACCGATGGCGTGGGGCTCTGCCATGATCTCAACCGTCTCGGCGTCGATCTTGTAGGGGCCCGTATCTTGATGGTGGGTGCGGGCGGCGCCGTGCGCGGGGTATTGCAACCCCTGCTCGCGGCGGGCTGCCGGCAACTGCGCATTGTCAATCGCACCGAAGCAAGAGCCAGACAACTGGTCGCCCACTTTGCCGACCTCGCCGGTCACTGCCAGCTCGAGTCGGGGAGCCTGGTCCTGGCTGCCCAGGACGGTGGTTGGGATCTGGTGATCAACGCCACGGCCAGCGGCCTGCAGGGCGAGGCGCCCCACCTCCCGACTGAAGGCGTGTTCCGTACCGGCGCCTGGGCCTACGACATGCTGTATGGCACCGAACCCACACCTTTTCTCACGCTCGCAGCCGATGCCGGTGCGCAAACCGCCGACGGGCTGGGCATGCTGGTGGCGCAGGCGGCCGAAAGCTTCCGGCTCTGGCGCAATGTGCGGCCACCCGTGGAGCCGGTGTTGCACACCCTCCGGGCCGCCATGCTGGCGGGGCTGCCAGCGGACGCCGCGCTCGACACCTACCGGCCGGATCCCTGAACGATGGCCAAGCGTCGATTTTGCTGGGGTAAGCTGCTGCTCGGCGTGGTGTTGGGGACACTCCTGTTCTTTCTTCTGGTGCAGGTCGGCTTTGCGATTCAAGTGGCCTATTACAGCGTCTTCAACCCGCGCATCACACCCGTCATGCAAGAATCCCTGGTGCAATTGCGACGCGAGCGTCCCGATGCCCAACTGCAATACCAATGGGTGCCCTACGACCAGATCAGCGACAACCTCAAACGAGCGGTCGTGGCCGCGGAAGACAGTCGTTTTACCCAGCACTTTGGGGTGGACTGGGAAGCGGTGCAGTCGGCCTGGGAGCACAATCGCGAGCTGGCTCGCCGACGCGCTGAAGCTGCTGCAGCGGGACAGGCGCCCCCCGCGGGAGTCATGCGCGGAGCATCCACCATCACTCAGCAAACCGCGAAGAACCTGTTCCTCACCAACCAGCGCAGCTACTGGCGCAAGGGCCAGGAGCTGTTGATCGCCTGGATGATGGAGCTGATCATGAGCAAGGAGCGCATTCTGGAGCTCTACCTCAATGTTGCCGAATGGGGGCACGGCGTATTCGGTGCGCAGGCGGCTGCCCGCCATCATTTCCAGACCGACGCCAGCCAGCTCAGCACCCGTCAGGCAGCCCAACTGGCCGCGCGCTTGCCCAACCCACGCTTCTACGATGAACGCGGCGTTACCCGATACTTGAACGCTCGCACCAACACCTTGCAGGCCCGCCAGAGGCACGCCGTCATTCCCTGACCACAGTTTGCGGGGCACGCAGTGGCTCGTGCGACAATCCTGTCAATCTCGCCCCGCCAGTGCGGGCTCGTCCTTCATTGTTGTCTTTGCAGAGATCCTAGATGAAACCCGTTCGCAAAGCCGTCTTTCCTGTTGCCGGTCTGGGCACGCGTTTTCTGCCCGCCACCAAGGCCAGCCCCAAAGAAATGCTGCCTATCGTCGACAAGCCCCTCATCCAGTACGCCGTAGAAGAAGCGGTGGCGGCAGGGGTCACCGACCTCATCTTCATTACCGGCCGTCATAAGCGAGCCATCGAAGATCACTTCGACGCCGCACCCGAGCTGGAGCACGACCTTGAAAGCAAGCAGAAGTACGAACTTCTGGAAACCGTGCGCAACATTCTGCCTTCGCATATCAACTGCATCTACATCCGGCAGGCTGCGCCGCTGGGTCTGGGCCACGCGGTGCTCTGCGCCGCGCCTGTGGTAGGCGACGAACCCTTCGCGGTGCTATTGGCCGACGATCTGATCGACGCGGAAGTGGCAGTGACCCGACAGCTGATCGAAGCGGCGCACGCTCAAGGTGGCAGTGTGGTGGGGGTACAGGAGGTACCGCGTGAACACACCAACAAGTACGGGATCGTCGCCTCCGAACCCGTGAGCTCGCACACCGAGCAGGTGTTCGGCATTGTCGAAAAACCCGAGCCCGCCGAGGCGCCTTCCACCCTGGCAGTCGTGGGCCGCTACGTGCTCGAACCGCAGATTTTCGATTGCTTGCGCAGAACTCAGAAAGGCGTGGGGGGCGAAATCCAGCTCACCGATGGCATCGCCGCCCTGCTCAAAGAACGCAAGGTATTTGCTCACCGCTACGAAGGCACTCGCTACGATTGCGGCAGCAAGCGAGGCTTCTTTGAAGCCACGGTGGCACTGGGACGCAAGTATCACGGGTTCGAAGTGTGAAAACTGCCAGGCGTTATCTCGCCCGCGAGATCTACCGGTCGTGTTCGGTGGTTCTGCTGGCGCTTCTGGGCTTGTTCAGCTTTTTCACCCTGGTCGATCGACTCGATCGGGTAGACGATGATTTTCGCCTGGCCCACCTGCTTTATCTCGAATTACTCGAGATGCCCACCCGGGTGTACGACCTGCTGCCCATTGCCGTACTCATCGGCGCCATCCTGGCCCTCGCGGGGCTGGCGCAGCGACACGAATTGGTGATCTTGCGGGTGTCGGGGGTAAGCGCCCTGGGCTTGTTGCGCACGCTCTGGTGGATTTCTCTGCCCTTTGTGGCTCTGGCCATCGTGGTTGCCGAGGTGGTGGTGCCGATGAGCGAAGTACGGCTGGGGCAAGCCAGCCTCGAATTCCTGGGCCGCGCGGGTGATGGCCGACTGGCCAGCGGTTACTGGTTCAAGGAGCGCACACCCGATGGTGAACGGGTACTCAATGCCGGCACCTTGCTACCCAATGGCGCCATTGCCGACCTCACGCTGTATGAGCTCGACCAAGAACAGCTTCTGCGTGAAGTGATACGGGCCGAGCATGGCGAATTCGATGGCGAGCATCTGCATCTGTCCAACGCTGTCATCAATCGTTTCGAACCCCAATTGCTCGACTCGCTGGCCGACGGCACGCCTACCGAGGAGCCCCCCATATCGGTGCACCAGGCCAACGCTGTCACGCTACCCAGCACACTCACCGCCGAACTCATGCTGGCCCGGGTGCTGATGCCCGAGCGCATGGCCTTGCAGGATCTCTGGCGATATATCCAATACCTGGAAGACAACCAGCTGGTGTCGGATCGCCAGGTGGTGGCCGTATGGCGCAAGCTGGCTTATCCCTTCACGCTCTGGGTGATGCTCACCATCGCGGCGCCCATCAGCCTGTTGCAGTCGCGCCGCGGTGGCGTGGGCAGCAAGGTATTTTTGGGAATACTGGCCGGCGTGAGCTTTTTCATGG
>JAJUJN010000453.1 GCA_029265335.1 Alcaligenaceae bacterium | reverse complement strand
GCCGGTGAGCACATGAGCGGCACCCAGTAATTGCTGCAGGGCATCTACGAGTTTCATGGACGGGGACGTTATGTGGTAGTGTTCGGGGTTTTCTGGTTATCTGAAAACCTGAAGATGACATCTTAGCACGGTGGCAACCGATATAATTGTTCGGTTGCGCTGAGTCCCATTTCAACAGTTCGCCTGGCTGTTACCAGGCAAAAACCCTAAAGAGGCCGCTACATGAAGGTGCTGGTGCCCGTGAAGCGCGTGGTTGACTACAACGTCAAGGTGCGCGTCAAGTCCGACCAAACCGGGGTCGACATCGCCAATGTGAAGATGTCGATGAACCCGTTCGACGAAATCGCCGTCGAAGAAGCCGTTCGCCTGAAAGAAAAGGGCGTGGTGAGTGAAATCATCGCCGTGTCTGCCGGGGTGGCGCAATGCCAGGAAACCCTGCGTACTGCCATGGCCATTGGCGCCGACCGCGCCATCCTGATCGAAACCGGCGTTGAGCTTCAGCCGCTGGCGGTGGCCAAGTTGCTGAAGGCCGTGGTGGATAAAGAGCAGCCCGAGCTGGTGATTCTGGGCAAACAAGCCATTGACGACGACGCCAACCAAACCGGCCAAATGCTGGCTGCCTTGCTCGACTGGCCGCAAGCTACTTTCGCCAGCAAGGTTGAAATCGCCGACGGCAAAGCCACGGTTACCCGCGAGGTCGATGGCGGCCTCGAAACCGTGGCGCTTACCATGCCGGCCATCATTACCACCGACCTGCGTTTGAACGAGCCCCGCTACGTTACCTTGCCCAACATCATGAAGGCCAAGAAGAAGCCGCTCGAGAACCTCAAGCCCGAAGATCTCGGCGTCGATGTCGAGCCGCGCCTCAAAACTCTGAAGGTTGCCGAGCCGGCTGGCCGTCAGGCAGGTATCAAAGTGGCCGACGTCGATACGTTGGTCGACAAACTCAAGAACGAAGCGAAGGTGATCAAATGACGAGTCTCGTAATTGCCGAACACGATAACCAGAAACTGAATGCCGCCACGCTCAATACCGTGGCTGCGGCCAGCCAGATCGGTGGCGACATTCATGTGCTCGTCATTGGCAGCAACGCGGGCGAGGTGGCTCAGGCTGCCGCACAAATAGAAGGTGTGAGCAAAGTACTGCATGCTGATGCGCCGCACCTGGCCGAAGGCTTGGCCGAGAATGCTGCCGCTCAAGTGGTGAAGCTCGCTGGCGACTATTCCCACATTCTGTTTCCCGCTACCTCATCGGGCAAGAACACGGCGCCGCGCGTGGCCGCTCTGCTCGATTCCGCGCAGATCTCCGACATCAGCGCGGTAGAGTCGGCCGACACTTTCCAGCGTCCTATCTATGCGGGCAACGCCATTGCCACGGTGCAATCGGCCGACGACGTGAAAGTGATCACTGTGCGCACTACGGCGTTCGACGCCGTCGCTGCCAGCGGGGGTTCGGCCAGTGTGGAGTCGGTTGAGGCTGTGGCTGATTCCGGCAAGTCCAGCTTCGTGGGTCGCGAACTCGCCAAGAGCGACCGTCCCGAGCTCGCCGGTGCCGCAGTGGTGGTATCGGGCGGGCGTGGCATGGGCAGCGCCGAGAACTTCAAGTTGCTGGAGCCCCTGGCCGACAAGCTCGGCGCCGCACTGGGCGCTTCTCGTGCCGCGGTAGACGCCGGTTACGCACCCAACGACTGGCAAGTGGGCCAAACCGGCAAGATCGTGGCGCCGCAGCTCTACGTGGCTGTCGGAATTTCGGGCGCCATTCAGCACCTGGCTGGCATGAAAGACTCCAAGGTGATCGTGGCCATCAACAAAGACGAAGAAGCCCCGATCTTCAGTGTGGCCGACTACGGCCTGGTTGCCGACCTTTTCGAAGCCGTACCCGAGCTCACCGAAAAGCTGTAAGTATCACCCAGCGTCCTTCCGG
>JAJUJN010000401.1 GCA_029265335.1 Alcaligenaceae bacterium | reverse complement strand
CGAGCCGTGGCCGATTGCAGTATGACCCAGGAGCGCAAGGCCGTGGCTGGCTCGGCGTGGCAAGCCTGGCTCGAAGCGATGGAGCATGGAGCAAACGCCTCCGTTCTTGGCTTCATCCGAAGTACTCCAACATGCGCATGGCCACGGGGAAGCCGATGATCAGAAAGGTGCAGGGGAAAATGCACAATATCAACGGCATCAGCATTTTTACCGGCGCCTGAAGCGCAAGCTTCTCGGCGCGCAGAAACCGCTCGACCCGGCGTTGGTCGGCTTGGGCTCGCAACACGGGGCCCAGACTCATGCCCAAGGCATCAGCCTGAACCAGCACCTGCACCCACTGTCGGATGGCGCTCAATGGCAAGCGGCGCGCCAGCAAGCGCAAAGCCTCGGCCCGGGTTTGCCCGGCCCGCACGTCGAGCAGCCAGCGCTCGAGCTCGTCGCGCAGGGGCCCAGCGGGCCCGCGAGTCACCACTTGCTGTACTGCTTGCTGAAAGTGCAAGCCGCCTTCCAGGCAGAGAGTCATCATATCGAGGGTAAAGGGCAAGGCATGCAACACGGCTCGCTGGCGACGGCGAATACGGCCGCGCAGCCAGAGCCTTGGCCACCACCAGCCCAGGCAGCCGACAAACCCAACCACGGCCAGCTGGAGGGTTTGCAGTGGCCAGCCCATCACCAACAAAGTCAGCACCGACAGCGAAATCACTCCGAGCCATTGCACCGATCGAACTTCCAGCGCCGAAACGTCCTCGGGCCCACCGGCGCTCGCGAGCTCGGCCTCGAGGACGCGCCGGGCTTCGGCGCGCAGTGACCGCGTGGCCACCGGTTGCAGCATGGCCAGCAGTGGGCGGCAGGCCCGCCACGGTACCGAACGATCTGCGGACGGGCGCCGAGCAGCCTGCCAGGGGCGCCCTCGCAACCAGATCACCGCCCCGGCTGCTAGCGCCGCCGCCACCATGCCGAAACCCGCGCTGATAAGCCAAACCGTGGCTGCTGGCGCAATCGATCCGCCGTTCATTGTTTGCCTCCATGATGCGCTGGCGACCAAACCACAAGGAGCAAGCTTTAAATATCGATCGCCACAATGCGTCGGATCCACCACATTCCCACCACTTCGAGAACCGCAACAACGGCTATGACCAACCAGCCGGTGGGGGTTTGCCAGAGCAGCATCATGACGTCGGGCTCCAGGGCCGACAAGGCCACCGCGAGCAGGAGCGGCAGCGCACCTACCACCGCGGCTTGGAGACGCCCTTGCGCGGTCAGGGCGTCTACCCTGCCCGCCATCTGCAAACGAGCTCGCACGGTGCCGGCCACTCGCTCCAGCGCCTCGGCCAGGTTGCCACCGGTGTCGGCGGCGATGCGCAGCGCAGCCACTGTGAGCTGCGTGGCTTCGCTCGGCATCCGTTGTGCCAGGTTCACCAGAGCTTCGTCGAAGCGCGAGCCCAAACGTTGCTCACGCAGCAAAAGAGAGAACTCCTGCGAGAGCGGCGGTTCGCTTTCATCGGCCAGGTAGCGCAGCGCCACAGGCAGTGCAGCTCCCGCCCGCAGGGAGGCGGCGAGCATGAGCAAGGATTCCGGGAGTTGCTGGTCGAAGCGCTGCAAACGTCGTCGCTTCAGGCGGAGCAGCACATGGCGGGGCAGTATGAGGCAGGCGATCACACTCGATACCGTGATCAGCAGACTGCCGGTAACAAGCCACGCCGCCGTGGCCGCCAGTCCACAGGCCATGACGCTGGCCACCCAAAGTTGGGCCGGGTCGATGAACAAGAAAAACTCGCGCAACTCGCTGCGCATGTGACCGGCATGCCTGGCCCGCCAGCGCGGCAATGCTGTCCACGCCAGCCAGCCCAACGCAGATCCGCTCGCGGCGACCGCCACCAAGACAGCCACAGCAATAGCCCAGAATGACAGACCCGTGGAGATCATGACGCCCATCCCCCCGAGTTGGCGCCGCCCGCAGGCGATTTCGCGTAGAACCACTCGGTGGCGATGGGCACACCCTGAGCCTGCCATTCTTTCAGCCGCGTGGGCGGCATACCGGTACCCAGGAAGTGACCGCCGTGTTGATCCGGCTCGTAACGAAACCATTCCTGCAATTGGATGCGGCCACTCTCCATGCCTACCACCTCGACAATGGAAGTGATGCGACGACGCCCATCACTGGCTCTCGACTGCTGCACGATCACGTCGACACTGCTCGCCACCTGTTCACGCACCGCCGCCAGGGGCAGGTCGACTCCGGCCATGAGCACCATGGTTTCCAGGCGTGCCAGAGCGTCACGTGGCGTGTTGGCGTGCAAGGTGGTGAGCGAACCTTCATGACCCGTATTCATGGCCTGCAGCATGTCGAGCGCTTCGGCGCCCCGACACTCACCGACCACGATGCGATCGGGTCGCATGCGCAAGGCATTGCGAACCAAATCACGAATGCTGATCAGCCCCCGGCCCTCAAGGT
>JAJUJN010000467.1 GCA_029265335.1 Alcaligenaceae bacterium | reverse complement strand
GAGCAGGGGGAGGGCGTGGAGCAACCGGAGCCCGCACCGCAACCCGAGCCCGAACCGCAACCCGAGCCTGAGCCGCAACCCGAGCCTGAGCCGCAACCCGAGCCTGAGCCGCAACCCGAGCCTGAGCCCGAGCCCGAGCCCGAGCCCGAGCCTGAGCCTGAGCCTGAGCCCGAGCCTGAGCCCGAGCCTGAGCCTGAGCCTGAGCCTGAGCCCGAGCCCGAGCCCGAGCCCGAGCCGCAAACTCCGCCGACGGCTCCCGGGGGCGGCGCTCCCGCGACCCGTCCCACCAATACCGAGCATCGTCAACGGTGGATGCCGCAAGACGTCGAGCCGGCCGCTGCCGAGCCGGCGCAACGCAAGTCGTGGTTGTCGCGCTTAAAGAGCGGTTTGTCTCGGACGGGACAGAACTTCAGCGGGCTTTTCGTCAATGTGAAGGTAGACGAAGAGCTGTTCGAGGAGCTGGAAACCGCATTGATCATGGCCGACGCCGGGGTCGAGGCCACCGAGAAGCTGCTCAACGACCTGCGTGCACGAGTGCGTCGCGACCGGATCGAGGATGGCGCGCAGGTGAAGACCATTCTGCGCGAACTGCTCACCGAGCACCTCAAACCATTGCAACGCGGTTTCGACCTGGATCGGGCGCAACCCCTGGTGGTGATGGTGGCTGGCGTGAACGGTGCAGGCAAGACCACCTCCATCGGTAAGTTGGCCCGCGCGTTTCAAGCGAGCGGCAAGCCGGTGCTGCTGGCAGCCGGCGACACTTTCAGGGCGGCCGCTCGTGAACAGCTTGTGGAATGGGGTCGTCGCAACGAGGTTGCGGTGATAGCGCAAGCCGACGGCAGTGATCCTGCGGCCGTTGCCTTCGACGCGGTGAAAGCGGGCCAGGCGCGGGGCATGGGGGTGGTGATGGTCGACACCGCAGGGCGTCTGCCTACGCAATTGCACCTCATGGCCGAAATCCAGAAGGTGCGCAAGGTGCTGGCCAAGGCCGACCCCGAGGCGCCGCACGAAGTGCTGTTGGTGGTGGATGGCAACACAGGGCAGAACGCCTTGGCGCAGATCAAGGCCTTTGACGAAGCCCTGCAGCTCACCGGGCTGGTCGTAACCAAACTGGACGGCACGGCGCGCGGCGGCATCCTTGCAGCGGTGGCCAGCGGCTCCCAAGGCGTGCGCCCTGTGCCGGTGTACTGGATTGGCGTGGGCGAGGGTATCGAAGACCTTCAGCCCTTCGTGGCCAGCGAATTCGCCGGAGCCATGCTCGGCAACGATTGAGCCACCGCGCGCGACTGACTCACTATGCGCGCGGTGGGATCATCAGTTCACGGTCACATTGGCTGACTTGATCACCGCACCCCATTGTTCGCGTTCGCGCGCCATGAATTCGCCCATCTCGCTGCGCGATTCGCCGGCGGGCGTCACGCCTTGTTTTTCGAAGGTCTCGCGTACGGATGGCAGAGCGAGTACTTCCACGACGTCGGCGTTGATGCGATCGGCAATGGCGCTGGGAGTGCCCGGTGGGGCGGCCATGCCGAACCAGGTGGAGGCTTGGAACCCGTCCAGACCCGTCTCGGCCACGGTGGGCACCTCGGGCAGCACCGGGCTGCGCTCGGCGGTGGTAACGGCCAGAATCCGGGCATTGCCCGCTTGGTGGTGAGCGTACATCGAGCCGATGTTGTCGAAGAACACATCTACCTGACCCCCAACCAGAGCCGCCAGCGCCGGTGCAGTACCTCGGTATGGCACAAAAACGAACTCTGTGCCCGCCGCCTGGGCGTACATGGCGCCAGTGAGGTGTGAGGTCGTGCCGGTACCTTGCGGGGCCCCCGCGAGCTT
>JAJUJN010000264.1 GCA_029265335.1 Alcaligenaceae bacterium | reverse complement strand
CCTGCCGAAGCCAGGAGCCAGAGATCACCGGTGGAGCCGGAACCGTCGAACGTGCTGATCGTGTCGTCTTGCCAAGTGGCAAAGGTGCTAACCTCAGTCGTTAAGCTGAGCTCGCTTACGCCATCGCCGGCCCAGATCTCCAACAGCAGATAATTAACGTTTTCACGTAGATCGCCGCTGATGTTCACGGTGTCTAGCGCATCGCCGCGCACGCCAAGAAAGGCGGTTCTTTCGCTGCTTTCATCACTGCTTTGATAACCGCCAACGTTCCCCAATGAAATATTGGCCTCGCTTGCGCCTTCCGCGGCGTCGATCATCACATCGGACCAGCGGCCGGGCTCGAAGCCGAGATTGAGGTTGAGGTTTTGAAAACCCGCCACTGTGTTTTCGCTCAGGTTGGTGATGCTCATGGCGTGGCCAAACTGCCAGAGCTCACGCACGCCTTCGTAGGCGGCGGCGTCGGTGAGCGCCAGGTTGCCCTCAGCAGGCGGTGGTAGCGCTTCTTGGCTGTCATTGAAAATGGTGACTTCTTCTACGTTCACGATACTGGCGCTGGCGGGCACGAAGGCGTTAAAGCTGCCATTGGTGAAGATATTGAGGGCGTCCCAGCCTGCGCCACCGTCGATGCTGTCGAGCTCGGTGAGTGTGCTGACGTTCTCCATGAAGGCGTTGATGACGTCGTTCAGGGGTGTGCCTTCTACCACGTCTTCTTCGGGGGTGAGGCGGAAAGATTCACCCACAGAGTCGGGGTCGGCGTAGAACTTTTCTTGGGCGGCCAGCACGGTTTGGGGGTCTTCATTCACGCCCAATAGGATCTCGGCGGGGCCGTACTCAAGATGATCAACAATATGCGGATTGGAGTTGGGCCACTGAGCAAATTCTATCGACACGAGGGTGCGATTGATGATGTAGGCGCCATCGCGCTCGCCACCCAGTAAGGCTGCATCGAGCATATAGGCTGCCAGCTCGGGGCGGTCGATGGCGCCATCGTTCAGCTGGGTGGTCCAGTAGGCAAGGCCGTCGTCGTCGGGCTCACGACCGAGCATCATCTGATAAAGATAATGGACGTATTCGTGGGGGGTGGCATCGCGAGGCACTTCGCCCCATTTGGACGCGGCCTCATAAACAGAGGCCGAGAATGTTTTGAGGGTGTTGGGCTCAGCAGCGGGATCGTCGCCTTGCGCGGCCAGCAATTCGTAATATTCCTGCTGGCCCCAGCCCATGAGTTCGAAATCAAGGGCGTATTTCGAATATGAATTATTCATCGCGGCCACAATGGCCTCAACTTGGATAGGGGTTTGCCTGGTCACAATGCCTGCCTCCTGAAAGCAATGGTTGTCGTTGGTTAAGCGGTTGCCGAACAACGTTTAGCATGATCTTGTTGCGATCAGACAGACCTTAGCGACAAACTTACGAACAAACAAGGTTGCGTCAGCTTGGGTGCCGCACCGCACTGACCTAAATAAAACGCCGGGCAATGCCCGGCGCTTAAAGCCACTCATTTCAAGGGCCGTTTAGCCCAGGTCGGGCAGATCTGCCCATTGGATGAGGCCCAACTCGCTGAAGTCGTGTTCGCCGGCCACCAACATGGCGAGGTCGCTATTGTCGTAACCCGCCTCGGTGCCGGTGTTGGCAAAGAGGTAAGTGTCGCCTTGCCAGAGGAAGAACACCAGGTTTCCGTCGTACTCCTCGGATGCAGCTGCGGCAAAAGCCTGGTTAAGGGTGTTGGCGCCGCTCACGTTGGCTTCCACCACGTCAGCCAAACTCGCGTCGTTTCCATCCAGCAGAATCACGTCGTGGTCGGTGCTCACATCGCTGTTGAAGCCCACGATGACGTCGATGGCGCCTTTGGTGGAAGAAGACAGCTCGGTGCCGGTGCCCACGGTCAGGGTGATTTCGTTGCCGGCACCCTCGCCGAGGATGACGGTTTCGGCAAACCCCGCCGCCATCTGCTCCAGCTCAAGATCGCCGCCGAGCCCGCTCGCGTCGATCACGGCAAACTTGCCCGCGGTGCCGCCGTCGACGACGTTGTTGACGTCGACCGACCCTTCACCGTAGAGCGTGAGTGTGCCGCCGGTTTCGCCCAGGCCATCTTCCATGATGCTCACATGAGCCCACGAATCCTCCTGCATTTCGAGCACAACATCGGCGGCAGCGTTGTGCAGCCCCAGGATGGCAACGTCGTTCAGCGTTACCTCAAGCCTTTGATCGGCTGACAGGTTGCTGATCTCGGCCACCATCACGCCTCTGTCGTCATCCGGCACGCCAAACGCCAGGAGCTCGAAGTCGGCGACTTGGGCGGCGTCGATCCGAATGATGTCTGCGTCGGGAGTGTCGTCGAAGGCATAAGCGGTGGCGGCAATGTCGTTGCCTGCAAAGATCGAATGATAAAACGCCAGACCTTCGATGTTGGTCATTTGGTTGATGGCGTCGTAATCCTGGGTTTGAAAGCGCGTGGCGCCCATGGCGGCCACGTCGTAGCCATCGCCGCCGTCGATGTTCTGGAACAGGGTGGGCGTATCGGCAAAGAAGAGGACGTCGTAGCCCGAGCCCATGCTGACGTTCTCCATGTTCGGCGTGACGGCGTACCACACGTCGCCGATTGAGCCAGAGGCATCGAGCGAAGTGACGTCGTCGTTGCCGAGGTTGATGACCAGATAGGTGAAGAGGTCGGTGGTGAGGGTAACCTCGGTAACATCGTCGCCGGCCTCGATCAGCAGGGCCAGCATGTCGTCTTCATGGGCCAACTGACCAAAGATGTCGACCGTGCTCAATGCGTTACCGCCAACTTCGAGAAAGGCGACGTCGTCTTCACCGTCTACGCCGAAGAGCGCGATACTGGCGGTGTCCACCCCATTGGCCGCTTGCACGCTCACTTCCGACCAGCTATCCCACCCCGCCCAGAGGTTGAGGTTTTCGAATCCTGCCACGGTGTCGGCGCCCAGATTGGTGACACTCATGGCATTGTCGATCTGCCAGAGCTGGAGCACGCCCTGATAGGCCGAAGCGTCGGTGAGAGCTTTGCTGCCGGGTGCCATCGGGGCAAGGATTCCCCCGCTGTTGAAGATATTCACTTCTTCAACGTTCATGACGCTTGCCGTGCCGGGCACGAAGGGGTTGTACGCCCCATTCGTATAGATGTTGAGCACATCCCAGCCGCCGTCGCCATCGATGCTGTCGAAGTTGGTGAGTGTGCTCGAGTCTTCGTAGTAGGCATGGATGGTGTCGTTGAGCACGGTGCCTTCTACCGTATCGATGCCTGGAGTGAGCTGGAAGGTATCGCCGATCTGGCCGGTGTGGGTGTAGAGCTTGTCTTGGGCCGCCGCGATGGTGTCGGGGTTCTCGTTCACGCCCAACATCACCTCGGCGGCGTCGTATTCGAGATCATCCAAAATGCGGGGGTTGGAGTTGTACCACTGGGCAAACTGCACAGCCACAAAAGTGCGGTTGCCAATGTATTCGGCGTCGCGTCCGCCGCCTTCTGAGGCGGCTGCCAGCAGCAAGCCAACCAGTTCGGCGCGCTCGATATTGCCGTCGTCGAGTTGGGACGTCCAGTATGCGAGGCCCTCGGAGTCGGGTTCGCGGCCGAACACATTGCTATACAGATAGTTCACATACCATTCGTTGGTGACCGTGGGGCCCTCGGGTACTTCGCCGGACCTGACGCCGTCGGCGTAGATCTGGGCGGAGAGCGCCTTGAAGGCATTCTGTTGGCCCGCGGGGTCATCGCCTTGGGCGGCTCAGAAGGTCGATGTACAGCTG
>JAJUJN010000151.1 GCA_029265335.1 Alcaligenaceae bacterium | reverse complement strand
CGCTCAGACGGATCCTGCCGCCGCGCTGCGGCGGCAGGACCCGACACAGATCAGGCCTTGCTCTCGATCTGCCGCAGGCGGATATGCAGTTCGCGCAGCTGACTCTCATCGACCGGTGAAGGGGCTTGGGTAAGCAGGCACTGCGCCCGCTGAGTTTTGGGAAAGGCAATGACGTCGCGAATGGAATCGGCGCCAGTCATCATGGTGCAGATGCGATCGAGACCGAAGGCCACGCCGCCATGCGGAGGCGCGCCGTAACGCAGGGCGTCGAGCAGAAAACCGAACTTGTCACGCGCTTCAGCTTCGTCGATCTTGAGCGCGCGGAATACTTTGTTCTGCACCTCTTCGCGGTGAATCCGCACCGAGCCGCCGCCGATCTCCCAACCGTTGAGCACCATGTCGTAGGCCTTGGCCAAGGCTTCGCCCGGGCGCTCTTCGAGCAGATCTTCGTGCCCGTCTTTGGGGCTGGTGAAGGGATGGTGAGCGGCGGTATAGCGACGTTCGCCGTCGTCGTATTCGAACATGGGGAAGTCGACCACCCACAGGGGCTGCCAACCTTCACGGAACAGACCGTGGCTCTTGCCGAATTCGCTATGACCGATCTTGACGCGCAGCGCGCCCATGGCGTCGTTCACCACCCGCGCTTTGTCGGCGCCAAAGAAGAGAATGTCGCCATCTTGCGCCTGGGTGCGCTCGAGCATGGCTTCGATGGCGGCATCGTGCAAATTCTTGACGATGGGCGCCTGCAAGCCTTCGCGACCCTTGCTGCGGTCGTTCACCTTGATCCAGGCCAGGCCCTTGGCGCCATAAATACCCACAAACTTGGTGTAGGCGTCGATCTCGCCACGGCTGAGATCGGCGCCGCCCGGCACGCGCAACGCCACAACCCGACCGCCGTCGGCCTTGGCCGCTGCCGAGAACACCTTGAACTCGACATCGCGCATTACATCGGTGAGCTCGGTAAATTCGAGCGCCACCCGCAGATCAGGTTTGTCGGAGCCAAAGCGCGAGAGGGCTTCGTGATAGCTCATGGTGGGAAACGGCTCGGGCAGCTCTACCCCCTGCACGTCGCGGAACACCTGACGGATGAGCCCTTCGAAGAGCTCGCGGATTTCTTCTTCGTTCAGAAAGGAGGTTTCGCAATCGATTTGGGTGAACTCGGGCTGCCGGTCGGCACGGAGGTCTTCGTCGCGAAAGCACTTGGTGATCTGGTAGTAGCGATCGAAGCCCGACACCATGAGCATTTGCTTGAAGAGCTGCGGCGATTGCGGCAGAGCAAAGAATTCACCAGCATTCACCCGCGACGGCACGAGGTAGTCGCGCGCGCCTTCGGGCGTGCTCTTGGTGAGCATGGGGGTTTCGATGTCGATGAAACCGAGGTTGTCGAGGTATTGACGCACCGCTCGAGTGACACGGTGGCGCAGCATGAGGTTGTGCTGCATTTCGGGCCGCCGCAGATCGAGCACGCGGTGGGTGAGCCTCACCGTTTCGGAGAGGTGGTCGTCGTCGAGCTGGAAGGGCGGCGTGACCGACGGGTTGAGCACCTCGATATCGGTAGCCAGCACCTCGACCTCGCCCGAGGGGAGGTCGGGGTTGACGGTACCTTCAGGACGTTCGCGCACGCGCCCGGTGACGCGCACGCAGAACTCATTGCGCAGACTCTCGGCCACCGCGAATGTGGCGGGGGCGTCGGGGTCGCAGACGATCTGGGCCAAGCCTTCGCGATCGCGGAGGTCGATGAAAATGACACCGCCATGATCGCGGCGGCGTTGCACCCAGCCGAACAATGTCACGGTCTGCCCGAGGTGATCGCGGCAGACCTGGCCGGTATAGCACGTACGCATGAAAGACATCCTGAAAGTTGAAACTAAGGGGTGGACACCCGCTCAAGGGGTTGCTGGTTTGGCCGGTGCAGCGCTTTCGGTGGCCGTGGAAGGCTTGGCGCTTTCGGCAGATTCAGCAGAGCTGCCCGCGGATTGAGCCGCAGGCTTGCCACCATCGCGGAAATCGGTGACGTACCAGCCGGTGCCCTTGAGGCGGAAGCCGGCCGCAGTGACCTGCTTTTGCAAGGCGGGCTCGCCACAGGCGGGGCAATCGGTGAGCGGAGCATCGGAAAATTTCTGCAACGCTTCATGATCGTGGCCACATTCGGCACACCGGTAGGCGTAGATGGGCATGACAAGGCCTCACAAGAAATAACAAATAACAGAAAAACGAAAACCAAACCTTTGATTTTAGCTTGCCTCTTGGCGAAGCTGCGTTGAAGGTTAAACTAACGCGCCGTAGCTGTCCGGAATACTGCAGCCGCGTTCCTGATGAAACTACGGGAACCAAGTTGCAACCACATCACTCGGACCGAAGGTCAAGCTTCGTCCGTCTCGAACTTCATGCCGAGCCCACATGCCTAACCTTGCCCTGGTCATACCCATTCTGCTCGCTTTCGCGGCCAGTGTGGCAGCCGCGCTCACTCCCCGCCCCACTTCACCCAAGCTGGCTTTTGTCGCGGCCGCGTTGTGCTTCGCGTTCTATGCCGTGCTCGCGTGGCAGGCTCCCCCTATCGGGTGGGTGAGCGGTTTCTGGTCGGTTCCCGCTCTCGACATGCAGGGTGGCTTGCTCCTCGACGGCTTGGCGGCAGTATTCGCCCTGCTCATCAGCGGCATCGGCATGCTCATCTTTCTGTACACCGGGCGCTATCTTGCCGACGACACCCGCTCGCGTCGCCTGGTGGTGATGCTGTTGTTCTTCATGATGGCCATGTTGGGCGCTGTCACCGCCGACGACGTCATCGTGCTGTTCATTTTCTGGGAACTGACCAGCCTCACCTCCTTCTTCCTGGTGGGTTATGACCACGAAAAGGCCGAGGCCCGCAAGGCGGCGCTGCAAGCTCTGATGGTCACGGCGGGCGGCGGCCTGGCATTGCTGGCCGGACTGCTGATGCTGGTGGTCGATGCGGGCACCACGAGTTTGTCGGGCATCATTGCCGCGCGCGAAGTGCTGCTGGGCTCGTCTACCAGCACCGCCGCCATGCTGCTCATTCTGCTGGGCTGTTTCACCAAATCGGCGCAACTACCCTTCCACTTCTGGCTACCGAGCGCCATGGCGGCCCCCACGCCGGTTTCGGCCTATCTGCACTCGGCCACCATGGTGAAGCTGGGCATTTATGTGATGGCGCGGTTTTCGCCGCTTTACGCCGAAGTGCCGCTCTGGCACGGCCTGCTCACCTGCTTTGGCCTGGCCACTGCGCTGGTGGCCACCATCATGGCGCTGCGCGCCACCGATCTCAAGCGCATTCTTGCCTACACCACGGTGGCTGCTCTGGGCATTCTCACGCTCATGCTGGGCATCGGCACGCCCATGGCCATGGTCGCTGCCATCACCTTTCTGTTGGTGCATGCTTTTTACAAGGCTGGGCTGTTTCTTATTGCCGGTATTCTTGATCACGAAACCGGTCTGCGCGACGCCACCCAGCTCCAGGGCCTAGGTCGGGCCATGCCGCTTACGTTCGTGGCTGCCCTGCTGGCCAGTGCCTCCATGGCCGGCTTGCCGCCTTTTCTCGGCTTTGTCGGCAAAGAGATCATGTACGAAACGGCGATACACAGCGAACTGTGGCGCACGACACTGGTGGTGGGCCTCTTCCTGGTCAACGCCGGCACCGTGGCGATCGCCGCCATCATGGGGCTCCGGCTCTTCCTCGGTCCGCGCGCTCGCACCCCCTTGCCACCGCATGATCCGGGCGGCGCGCTGCTGGCCGGGCCCATGGTGCTGGGCCTGCTGAGCCTGCTGGCCGGGCTGTTTTTGGCCACGGCGGGAACACGCTGGATCGAACCCGCTGCCGCAGCCACACTGGGGCGGCCCACCGGCATCAGCCTGCAGTTGTGGCACGGCGTCAATCTGGTGCTGCTGCTGAGTCTGGCCACCCTGATCACCGGTTTGCTGATCTTCAGGGTCTGGAATCCGTTGCGGCTGTGGCTGCAACGCCAACACTGGATCGACCGCTACTCGCCCACGCAAGGCTACGACGCCACCATGCACGGGCTCACCGTGCTGGCCCGCGGCAGCACCAATCTCTTTCAGCATGGCAGCCTGCGCGGCTATATCGCCTGGCTTTTTGGCGTGGCCGCCGTGGCCATGCTGGCGCCCCTTCTCTTTCAGGGCGGTTTGGCTCTGCCTTCGTTCTGGTTCAACCCCTTCGACGGCCGCTGGCTGGCATTTGTGGCGCTGGTGGTGGGCTCCATTGCAGCCGCACGGGCGCAAACGGCTTTTGCCGCCGTGATTGCCGTGGGCCTGGTGGGTTTTGCCATTGCCACAGTATTCCTGATGTTCGGTGCGCCCGACGTCGCTTTCACCCAGTTCTCGGTCGAGATCCTGATGGTGGTGATCCTGGCCACCACTCTGGCTCGCATTCCCTTGCCGCAGCGTGATACGCGCTCTCGCTCGCAGAAGCGCCGGGATGCGGGTATCGCCACGCTGGTGGGCGTGGCGGTGGCAGGGGTGTTGCTGAGCATGCTCACCGTGCCTTTCGATCGTCGTCTATCCGATTGGTTTGGCGAACATAGCCTGCTGAGCGCCCACGGCCACAACGTGGTCAACGTGATTCTGGTCGACTTCCGTGCGCTCGACACCCTGGGCGAAATCACCGTGCTCGCCATTGCAGCTTTCGGTGTCGTGGCGCTGCTGCGTGCTGGGGGTCGCGGCCCTCGGGGCGAACGAGGCGGTCGCCGCCAGCCGCGTCGGCCATCCAGCGCAAGTTCGTCCAACTCTGCTGCGGAGTCACAGCCATGAGACCTTCCCTGATTCTGCGCACCTCGGCCCTGCCGATCTTCGTGCTGGCGGTGCTTTACTCGCTCTACATACTCTTTCGCGGTCACAACTCGCCGGGCGGCGGCTTCATCGGCGGCCTCATTGCGGGGGTCGGGGTGTTGTTCTACGCCATCTCGCGCGGTCGCGAAGAGGCGGTCGCCCTTCTGCGCTACGCGCCCACGTCGTTCTGCGGCACTGGCATTCTCTGCGCGCTGGCCAGCGGGGTACCCGCGCTGGTACTGGGCCAGGGCTTTCTTACCCACCAATGGTGGCAGGTGTTCGGTATGCCGCTGGGCACGGCTTTGCTCTTCGACATCGGCGTGTACCTGGTGGTCGTGGGCACAGTGTGCGCCATCTTCCTCAATCTGACCCGTCGCTAGGAGACGTCATGGAATCCTTGCTGGCCATCGCCATCGCCGTGGTCATCGGTGTCTCGGTGTATATGTTCTTGAGTCGCGACCTGCCGCGAATTCTGCTTGGCTTCATTCTGCTGGGCGGCGGCGTCAACCTCACCATTTTGCTGGCGGGACGCATCGGCAGCGCCACGCCAGCCCTCATCGCGAACGGTGAACAGGTATTGGCGGCCCACGCCGCCAACCCGCTGCCGCAGGCCTTGATCCTTACCGCCATTGTGATTGGCTTCGGACTGGCCGCCTTTGCCCTGATGCTGGCCCTGCAAGCCTGGCGCCGCTTTGGCACGCTCGACGCCGAGAGCCTCACCGATGCCGAGTTCATCGACCCCGCCACCCTCCCCGACGCTTCCACCGAATCCGCTCAGGACCCTCAATGACGCACCCTTTCCTGATCGTGGCACCGTTGCTGGTGCCCCTG
>JAJUJN010000111.1 GCA_029265335.1 Alcaligenaceae bacterium | reverse complement strand
GCTGGTTGAATCGCTGCTCACTGCCTTGGATCGTGAGCGTACCGTGCGCGTGGCTGAGTATCTCGTGGCCGACCGCTTCGATCAGGTCGAAGTCAGCGACGAAGACGTGCAGGCTTACTACGAGGCCAACCCCGAGCAGTTCCAGGTGCCCGTGATGGTCGATGTGGCCTATGTCTTGCTCGACAGCGAGCTGGCCCTCGAAGGCATCGAGGTCAACGAGGCGGATATCGAGCAATATTACGAGCAGAACCAAGCGCGTTTCACTGGCGAAACTCGCCGCTTGCTGCGGCATATTCTGATCGAACCCGAAAGCGGGAACGACGAAGCCGCCGCCGAGCGGGCCAAGACCCTGGCCGCAGAACTGCAAGCCGATCCGCAACGTTTCGCCGAGGTGGCTCAAGCTGAATCCGACGACAGTGGCTCGGCGCGCGAGGGAGGCAGCCTGGGCTGGGTGTCGCCGGGCGCGCTCCTTCCCGAATTCGACGAAGTGGCCTTCAACATCGAACCCGGCACCGTCTCCGATCCGGTACGCACAGATTTCGGCTGGCACATTATCTGGGTTGAAGACGCCCGTGATGCCGAGCTTCAGCCACTTGAGGAAGTGCGCGATCAACTGCGCGACGAGATCCGGATGCAGTTGGCAGGCGAGCGCTTTGGCGAGATGGCCAGCCGTTTTACCGAAGTGGTCTACGACGAGGCCGATAGCCTGCAGCCGGCGGCGAGTCTGCTGGGTACGGAAGTCCGGGTGGTCGAGGGAGTTCGGCGCGACGGCCCGCCCAGCGATGCGCCCGAGGCTTTCGACGACCCCCGGGTGGTGCAGGCGGTGTTCGATGGTGAAGTGCTCGAGGCAGGCCGCAATTCCGGCGTGATCGAGCTCGCGCCTGATCGATTGATTGCCGTGCGAGCCGCCGAAGTGCATCCAGCGCATCTTGCGCCGCTCGAAGACGTGGCAGGCGAAATCCGCAACAGCTTGCGCCGCGATCGGGCGCTGGCGCTCGCGCGTGAAGAAGGCGAAGCCGACCTGGCCTTGCTGCGTGAGGGTGAACTGTCTGCCAACGATCTCCCGTTTGGTGAAGCCTTCACAGTGTCGTTGGCCGAACCCAGGGGCATGGCCTCATCGTTGTTGCGCGAGGTGGTGGCTGTGTCGCCCGAGGCTGAGCTGCCGCAGTTTGTGGGTGCGGCTACCAGCACGGCTTACCGCATTGCCAGCGTGCAAAGCATTGCCGAAGCGGAAGCTCCTCCGGCCGAAGCTGTCGCTGCTGAGCAGAGCGGGTTGGCGCAGGCTCTGGGCGCTGCTGAAGCCGATGCGGTGCTGGTTCAGTTGCGTCGACACTACGAAGTGTCTTACGAGCCTTTAGCCGACCGCTTGATCGAAGAAGGCGACGGCAGCGGTTCCTGATCTCTACGGCAGTGGTTTCTGATTCCTGAGGATTCAGGCCGCTGCCGGCACACCTGCGCTGAGCTGTTTCAATACGGAGCGTACCGCGTTCACCTTGCTCATCAAGGTATCGCCCTTGATGCTCACCTTCAGACGATCCTGACCCGCCAACTGGATATGGCGGTTCTTCTGCACCAGCTCAATGATGCAGAGTGGGTCGACGGGTGGCTTGGCCACGAAGCTCAGCGTAGCCGTCTGTTCGGTCACATCGATCTTATACACCCCTACCTCGCGACCGATCACGCGTAGCCGATGGGTTTCGAGCAGGGCCTGGGCGGGTTCCGGCAAACGGCCAAAGCGATCGATAAGCTCCTCGTGCACGTCATCCAAGGCGTCGAGCGAGTCGCAGCTCGCCAGTCGTTTGTAGAGCGAGAGTCGGGCGTGAATGTCGTGACAATAATCGGCAGGCAGCAGCGCGGGCACGTGCAGGTTGATGTCTTCGTTGGTTCGCAAGGGCGCGTCGAAGTCGGGCTCTTCGCCCCGACGCAACGCCCGCACGGCATCGGCCAGCATGTCGGTGTACATCTGAAAGCCCACCTCCTGCACATTGCCCGATTGCGATTCGCCCAGCACTTCGCCCACGCCGCGGATTTCGAGGTCTTGCATGGCCAGGAAGAAGCCTGAGCCGAGCTCTTCCATCGATTGAATCGCCTCGAGGCGCTTCTTGGCGTTGGCCGTGATGGCGTCTTCGCCGGGCGTGAGCAGGTAGGCGTAGGCCTGATGATGCGAGCGGCCCACCCGGCCGCGCAGCTGATGCAGCTGTGCCAGGCCGAAACGATCGGCCCGGTGGATCACGATGGTGTTCGCGGTGGGCACGTCGATACCGGTTTCGATGATGGTGGTGCAGAGCAGCACATTGAAACGCTGTTGGTAGAAATCCTTCATCACCCGTTCCAGTTCGCGCTCGGGCATTTGACCGTGAGCCACGCCGATCCGGGCTTCGGGCACAAGCTCTTCGAGGCGGGCACGACGGTTCTCGATGGTTTCCACTTCGTTGTGCAAAAAATACACCTGTCCGCCACGCTTCAGTTCGCGTAACAGCGCCTCGCGTATGGTGCTGCCGTCTTCGCGACGAAGGAACGTTTTGATCGCCAGGCGACGCTGAGGCGCGGTGGCAATCACGGAGAAGTCGCGGATGCCTTCGAGCGACATACCCAGTGTGCGGGGAATGGGTGTGGCGGTGAGCGTGAGCACGTCGACTTCGGCCCGCAAGGCTTTGAGGGTTTCTTTCTGACGCACGCCAAAGCGATGCTCTTCGTCGATGATGACCAGGCCGAGATCCTTGAAGCGTACCTTGTCGGACAGCAATTTGTGCGTACCGATCACGATATCTACCTTGCCTTCGGCCAGCCGCTCGATGGTTTGATTGACCTCACGCGTGGAGCGAAAGCGGGAAAGCTCGGCGACGTTCACCGGCCAGTCTGCAAAGCGATTGGCGAAGGTGGCAGCATGCTGCTCGGCAAGCAGAGTGGTGGGGCAAAGCAAGGCCACCTGTTTGCCATTGGCCACGGCGACAAATGCAGCGCGCAAGGCCACTTCGGTCTTGCCGAAGCCGACGTCGCCGCATACGAGACGATCCATCGGCTTGCCGGAGGTCATGTCGTGTACCACGGCGGCGATGGCAGCGGCCTGGTCGGCGGTTTCTTCAAAACCGAAGCTCTCGGCAAAAGCCTCGTAATCGCTCAATGGGAGTTTATAGGCATGGCCCTGGCGGGCGGCGCGCCGCGCGTAAAGGTCGAGGAGTTCGGCCGCCGTGTCACGCGCCTGACGGGCTGCGCGCCGACGGGCTTTTTCCCATTGGCCGGAGCCCAATTGATGCAACGGTGCCGATTCCGGGTCGCTACCACTGTAGCGCGAGATGACGTGCAATTGCGCCACGGGCACGTAGAGCGTGGCTGCGTTGGCGTATTCCAGATGGAGAAATTCGGTTTCGCCTTCGCCCAGGTCGAGATTGATGAGCCCACAGTAGCGACCAATGCCATGCTCAGCGTGCACTACTGGGTCGCCGGGCCGGAGCTCGGAGAGGTCGCGCACCATGGCGTCGACATCGCTCACCTGCTCGCGACGGCGGCGTGCGCGCTGCGGGGCATGACCCGGATAGAGATCGCTCTCGGTGAGCAACACGACGTGGTCGTCGAGGAGCACAAAGCCCAGTGAGAGTGGGGCTATCGTGATGGCGAAGCGAGCGTCGCCCGAAAGGAATTCTTCGATGGAAGCCAAGGGCTCGGGCTGGAGCTCGTTTTCGGCCAGCATCTGCAGCAGGGTTTCGCGTCGCCCCGCCGCGTCGGCACAGAGCAGCACCCGCGGGCCATCGGCTGTTGTTGCCAGTTTGCGCAGTCGCGCCAGTGGATCATTGGCTTGACGCTGCACGGCAACCTCGGGCGGCGGCGCCATGTGAGGGTGTTCTCCCTCAGCCTGCAGGCTCAGCCGGGCAAAGGCCTTGAGTTCCAGGAAGAAGGCGTCGGTGCGCAGCAATAATTGTTCGGGCGGCAGCAGCGGGCGCTCGCGGTCGTGACGCAGAAAGTCGTAGCGGCCCTGCGTTTCTTGCCAATAGGCCTGGATGGTGGTTTCGAGGTCGCCCACGGTGACCATGGTGGCCTCGTCGGGCAAATAATCGAAAAGGGTGGCCGTGTCTTCGTGAAAGAGCGGCAGGTAGTATTCCACCCCCGGAAAGGCAATGCCGTTGCCAATATCCCGATAAGGCAGGGCGCGCGAAGGATCGCCCTCGAAGACTTCCCGGAAACGGGCGCGAAACGCCGTACGCGCGGCTTCATCGAGTGGAAATTCCCTGCCCGGCAGCAAACGGACCTCTTTGACGGGATACACACTGCGCTGGGTATCCACATCGAAGGCCCGGATCGATTCAATGGTGTCGTCGAACAAGTCGAGGCGATAGGGCAGCACCGAGCCCATGGGGAAGAGGTCGATGAGCCCGCCGCGAATGGAAAACTCACCCGGCGCTGTCACTTGTTGAACGTGTTGGTAGTTGGCCAGCACCAATTGATCGCGCAAGGCGGTTTCGTCGAGGGCCTCGCCCTGGGTGAAGGAGAAGGTATGTGCCGCCAGAAACGATGGCGGCGCCAGGCGGTAGAGCGCCGTGGTCACCGGTATGAGCAGGACGTCGACCTGCCTGTTCAGCAAGGCGTGCAGGGTGAGGAGACGCTGCGAGATCAGATCCTGGTGAGGCGAAAAGGTGTCGTAGGGCAGGGTTTCCCAGTCGGGCATGGGCTGCACCCTGAGTTCGGCGTCGAAGTGCGAGATCTCCTCGACCAGGCGGTGGGTATCTTGTGGCGCAGCGGTGAAGACCACCAGGGTGTGACCCAACTCGCGTGCCAGCCGAGCAATCAGCCAGGCGTCACCGGCACCCGGCGGTTGCGGCTGATTGAGACGTTGTCCGGGCCGCAAGGCGCGGGCGATATCGTGAATAAGAGAGGTCACTGGCAAGCTTGAGACTGGCATACGAAAACAACTATTTTATCGGCTGCGGTAGGGTCGCGTAGCGTGAGAGGGGTTCTGGCCGTACAGCGGCGGCGCCAACGGCTGGGCCGCGAATCCGATTATGATGCCCCGCATGCTTTCCGATCCTTCATCCATCTTCGCGTTGGTACCGGCTGCGGGAGTAGGGCGACGTGCCCTCGATACCGGAGCTGCCACCCCCAAGCAGTATCGTCAGCTGGCAGGTTGCAGCATGTTGCGTCATTCTGTGTTGGCGCTGCTGGCCGAGCCTCGCATTGCCGAAGTGCTGGTGGTGGTATCGCCCACCGATACCCAGGCTGCCGCAGCGTTGGAGGGCCTGACGCGTACGCGCATCGTTGCGGTGGGCGGCGCCGAGCGCCACCACACCGTGGCCAACGGATTGGCTGAGCTTCACGCCACCGACAACGATTGGGTTTTGGTGCACGATGCTGCACGTCCCGGTTTGGCGCTCCAGCGTTTGCAGGCCTTGATCGACACCGGCCTCGTCGAGCCAGCGGGCGCCTTGCTGGCTTTGCCTGCCGCCGACACGGTCAAGCGTGCGACCGTCGGCGGCCAGGTGGCGCACGTAAAACACACTCTGCCGCGCGACGAGATCTGGCTCGCCCAGACTCCGCAAATGTTCCGGCTGGGCGTGTTGCGACGTGCTCTGGAGTCGGCGCAGAGCCTGGGGCAGTTGCCCACCGACGAAGCGAGTGCGGTTGAGGCCCTGGGGTTGCAGCCGAGGCTGGTGGTCGGTCATGCTGAAAACTTCAAGGTCACGTGGCCTGGCGATTTTTCAAGGATGGAATCATGGTTGCTGCATTGCCAACGCTCCGGGTAGGTCAAGGGTTTGACGTTCACGCACTTGTCGAAGGTCGCCCTCTCATTCTGGGCGGTGTGGAAATTCCTCACGACCGCGGTCTGGCTGGCCATTCCGACGCCGATGCCCTGTTGCATGCGCTGGTGGATGCCCTGCTGGGCGCCGCGGGCATGGGTGACATCGGACAGCATTTCCCCGACACCGATCCGCAATGGCGAGGCGCAGATAGTCGGGTGTTGCTCAGGCAGGCCATCCACAAGATTCATGACGAAGGTTGGCAAGTGGTGAATGTTGATGCCACCATTCACGCCCAGCAACCCAAGTTGGCAGTGCACACACCACGCATGGCTGAGCATATTGCTGCAGATATCAAGGTGGAGCCAACGGTGGTGAATATCAAGGCCAAAACCGGTGAAGGTCTGGGTTATGTCGGACGCTGCGAGGGAATCGCCGCCCAGGTGGTCGTGTTGCTCATGCGCGCCTGACGCTCAATCAACGTGGCGACGAACCTGAACTGGAGCGTGAGCCCTGGGTATACTGGCAGGCTGATTTTGTGTCGACAGGTGGCACGCGCCGCCGCTCCCCTCAAGAGGTACCACGATGTTGCAAGGTAAATCTGCTCTCGTCACCGGGTCCACCAGCGGCATCGGGCTCGCCTATGCCCGGGCGCTGGCCAAGGCGGGTGCCAACGTCACGCTGAACGGATTCGGTGATGCTGCAGAAATCGAAAAATTGCGTTCGCATCTGGCCAGCGAGTATCAGGTGCAGGTGCGCTATTCACCTGCCGACATGACCGATCCGGAACAGATCGCCGCCATGATGGCGGAAGCCGAGAGCGCCCTGGGTAGTGTGGATATCCTCATCAACAACGCTGGTGTGCAGTACGTTGCGCCCATTGAGGACTTCCCCGTGGAGCGCTGGAATGCGATTCTCGCCATCAATCTGTCGTCCGCCTTTCATACCATGCGCGCCGCGCTGCCGGGCATGAAGCAACGCGGATGGGGTCGCATTATCAACACGGCTTCGGCCCATGCTCTGGTGGCTTCCCCCTATAAAGCCGCCTATGTGGCGGCCAAGCACGGCATTGCCGGTCTCACCAAAACTGCCGCGCTCGAGGCGGCGGAGCATGGCATTACCGTAAACGCGATTTGCCCCGGCTATGTCTGGACTCCGTTGGTCGAGCAGCAGATTCCCGACACGGCGAAAGCGCGCGGCCTTACCGAAGAAGAGGTCAAGCGCGACGT
>JAJUJN010000097.1 GCA_029265335.1 Alcaligenaceae bacterium | reverse complement strand
ACTAATGTCCTCCCAGGAAACGCACCAAAGCATGGTGGCGTGGGTTCGGCTTGTCAAGCAAACCGCATGGCAAACAGCCGAATGGTAAATTGCGAGGTTCTCCAGCCGCTGCCCAAGGTATGACCTCATCCCATTCGCCACGCCCCTGGACCGTCCTCTTTACCCTGATCGGCGCTTTTGCGTTGAGTCAGGCTTTTCGTACCATCGCCGGAGTCATGGCGCCCCCGCTTCAGGCGGATCTGGCGCTGTCGGCGGCCCAATTGGGTTGGTTTGCCGCGATGTTCCATTTGGTCTTTGGCGGCATGCAGCTATTCATGGGAGTTGGCCTCGATCTCTACGGCGTGCGGCGGGTCATGCTGGGTTGCTTTCCGCTCGTGGTGTTGGGGGCCTTTGTGTCGGGCCTGGCGCCATCGTATTGGGTGCTGTTGCTGGGTCAGGCGCTGATCGGCATGGGTTGCGCGCCCGCCTTTCTGTCGTGCACGGTGTTCATCGCGGCCGATTTTCCGCTGCGCCGCTTCGCTGCCGTGTCTGGCATCACGCTGGGCCTGGGCAGCCTGGGCATGCTCCTCACAGCCTCGCCACTGGCCTGGCTGATCGACGACGGCAACTGGCGTCTCGGCTTCCTCGTATTGGGCGCGTTGTCAGTGCTGGCCTGGGTGGCTCTGGCGCGGGGGCTGTCGGGCCTCCCCAAGCAAGGTCGCAGTGACGACAATTTCGGCGAGGCCATGCGAGGGTTTGCGCGTTTGTTCATCACGCCGCATACCTGGGGCATCTTCTTGCTGGGCATCATGGTGTATGCCTCCATCATGGCCCTGCGGGGCCTTTGGTTGGGGCCTGTGCTGGTAGATCGCGAGGGGCAAACCTTGGTCTTCAGCGGCGATGTCGCCTTGTGGATGTCCTTGCTCATGCTGCTCGGTGCTCCCGTGCTCGGTCGGCTCGACCCGGGTGATCGCTGGCGTCGACCCGCCTTAGTGGCGGTCACCGTGGTGTTGGCCGCGCTGTTCCTGTTGCTGGCCTGGGTTCCCGGCGTTGCCACCGTTGTGGTCGTGGCGCTGTTGGTAGGCGCGTTGTCGAGCTACACGGTGTGGCAGTACGCCGATGTTCGTGCGTCGTATCCGCCGCAGCTGCTGGGCCGAGCCATCGGTGTGTTCACGATGTCCATGTTCCTGGGCGTCGCGCTGATGCAGAGCGTCACCGGCTGGGTGGCGGATCTGGCGCTGGCTCGGGGAGCGGAGCCATACGCGGCGGTGTTCAGCACCATCGCGGCGCTGCTGCTGGTGGGCGCCGTGGGTTTTGCCTGCCTGCCGCAGCCCCCACGGAATCAGGAATCCACTTGAGGGGTGGGCAGGTTGAGGCCGCTGTCGTGCAGCGCTTCGGCCTCGTGCACAAAAGCATCGCGCAGGCGTTGGGCGGGAAAGGTGAGGGGCCCGTCGGTGCGATTCAGAATGTGAATGATGGGACTAGGCAGGGGGTCTTCGATGGGCAACATGGTCAAACCCAGGCGCGGTCCGTAGCGGTCGAAGAAACGGCGCGGCATCACGCCCACCACATCCATCGCCGGCATCAGCGCCAGCACGCTCGAAAACGATTCACAGGCCAGCCGAACCTGAGGCAACGGCAGCTGGCGAGCTGCGAAGTCGAGATGGGCCGGGTCGCCCGGCCCGCCCTCGGGGCCGGTGCGAACCCAGGCGGCCTGAGTGAGGTCTGCCAAGCTGCGCGCGCTGGCCAGCGGGTGATCCAGACGTGCCGCGATGACATGGTGGCTGGTGAAGAGCGGCTGCGCGTGAATATCCGAACCCAGATTGCCTTTGGGTAAAGGCCCCACGGCCAATTCGATTTCGCCGGCGCGAAGTTGCGCCAACATGCGGGGGTAGAGGGTTTCGAGCACCTCGATGTGCACCTCGGGCCAGCGCGCCTCGAAGCGTCCGATGGCTGCAGGCGTCAGGTAGAGCGCGGCGCCGGGCGACAAGCCCAGGGTGACGGAACCGCGGGCTTGTCGGGTGTGCCAGGCGATGTCGTCGCGGGCGCGTTGCACTTCGCGCATGATGGTGGCTGCGCGCGCCGCCAGCAGTTCGCCCGCGGGCGCAAGTCGCGTGCCGCGGGGCGAACGGATCATCAGCGTGGCGCCCAGCTCGTCTTCCAGCTGCTTCAGCGACTTGGTGAGGGCTGGCTGAGTGACGTTCAGGATTTCGGCAGCCGCTCGCAGGCTGCCGGTTTGAGCCAGGGCCAGAACGAGCTGCAGCTGTTGCAATCGCATGGTGGTGGGGCTGGCCATGGCGCCGGCCGCACCAGGCTTCAGCTTGGAGATTCGAAGAGGCTCTTGATCATAGCCTGCACGGCCGGCTGCGAAGAATCGGCCAAGGCGTTGAGCACGGTGAAGTGGTGCGTTTCGGCGATCACGTGATGGCATTCCACTTGCGGCCATACCCGCGCGAGCGCCGCATTCTGCTCATGGAATTGTGGGGTTTCGTTCTGCCCTACCAGCGTTTGCACGCGGGTGGTGCTTGGCGCCTGCATGAGCAGCGGGCTGAGCGCTTCGGCGCGTTCGGCGTTTAGCCCCAGCGCTTTGTTGATGGCGCTGGGGATGAGAGGAGGTAGATCGAAGAGGCCGCTGATGGGGAACACATGAGCTGGCGCCGGCATGCCTGCTTCTGGCATGCGGCAGGCCAGAGTGGCTACCAGGTGGCCGCCCGCGGAATGTCCCATGAGCGCGATGCGAGAAGGATCGAAGGTGAGCCGGCCGGCTTGTTGCTTGGCCAGCAGGTGCTGCATGGCCAGCAATACGTCTTCCACCATGTCTTCGATCGGGGTCTGCGGCGCCAGCCGGTAGTTCAGTACGGCGGCGTCGGCGCCCGCTTCAACAAAGGGTTTGACGATGAAGCCGATGTCGTTTTTGTCGCCACCCTGCCAGTAGCCGCCGTGAATGAACACCAGCAGCGGCGCGCCTGCTTGACCGCCGGAAAAGAAATCGTAGTCTTGCAGCGGCAGTTCGCCGTAGCGCAGGTCGGTTTTGGGCTTCAGCTTTTCGTGGGCTTTGCGTGTGGCAGCCTGCCAGGTTCCGAGCACGTCGGGGTAGTCGGGAAACACCACGCGCAGGTTGTATTGCGCGTCGGCCTGATCGGCGGGGCAATGCACGCGTTGGATGGAAGCAGTGGAACGCATCGCGGAAATCTCCAAGGGCTGATGCCGGGCCACGTGGCCCGGCTGGCAAGATTCACGAAGCCTCGATTCCGGAGCGGCTGATCACGCTCGACCAGGTGTCGAGTTCGCTGCGGATGAGGTCGTGAAACTCGCCCGGTGTATTGGCTTCTGCCGGTTGCATGCCCAATGCCCCCAGACGCTCGCGCACCTCTGGCTTTTGCATGATCGTGGCCAGAGCCTCATTCCATTTTTGAATGATGGGCTCAGGCGTCCCGGCAGGCGCAACGATACCTTCCCATTCGCGCATTTCAAAGCCCTCGAGCCCCGCTTCACTCAAAGTGGGCACGTCGGGCAGAACGTCGAAGCGCTCGGGGCGGGTGACTGCCAGCGCCTGCACCTTCTGCCCTTTGACCAGCGGTACAGCCACTGAACTGGTGGCGAACATCATGGAGGTGTCACCGCCGAGGAGTCCGTTGATGGCTTCGGCTGGGCCCTTGTAGGGAATATGCATGATGTCGAGATCGGCCATCTGACGGAATGATTCACCGATCAGATGCGCGGGCGACCCGTTGCCGCCCGAGGCGTAGGTCAGCATGCCGGGATTCGCGCGGGCGGCGGCAATGAGGTCGGCGACCGAATCGGCTTCTACCGAAGGGTGCACCACCAACACGTTGTAGAGCCACACGAGGTTTGCGACAGGGCTGAACGCGGTGGCGGTGTCGTAGGGTACCTTTTTGAAGATGGACGGCAGCACGGTATGCGTCATGAACATGACACCCATGGTGTAACCATCGGGGTCGGAGCGTGCCAGAGCGTCCAGGCCTATCATGCCGGTGGCGCCCGGTCGGTTCTCGACCACCACAGACTCTCCCCAAAGCGTCTGAAGCTCTTCGGCGACCACGCGCGCCAGCACGTCGGGTGGGCTGCTGGGCGGCAGCGGCACGATCAAACGAATGGGTTTGCTGGGGTATTGGGCGATATCTTCGGCCTGGGCTTGAGTGACCGTGCCACCCAGGCTAGTGCCCAGGACGAGGGCAGCGGCTGCAGCGAGCCATTGACGACGGAACATGTTGTCTCCTCCTGATTTTTTATGGTTTGGTGCAAGTGTTGAGTCAGGCGGCCGACGACACTGGCGGCCCGAAAATAACGTCGTACTCGCGCGCGATCTTTACTACCTCGGCCGGGTTCGACACATTGTGGATGCGCTGATAAAGCTCCAGCAGCTTGCCTGCCGGAGCCGCCCAGAAGAGGGCATGCACGGCCTTGCCGGTGTTGTTGTAGAACGCGTGCTGAATGCCGCGTGGCATACGAACGAGGTCGCCAGTACGGGCGGTTTGCTTCTCGCCGGCCAGAATCAGGTCGATCTGGCCATCGAGCACATAGATGTACTCGTCCTGAAACGGATGGGTATGCGGCGGCACAAAGGTTTCTTCGGGGAAGGTTGCATGCCAGGCAAAGCTATCTTCGCTCGACTGCTTGGGCACGTACACCTGGCCCAGAACGTTCCAGCTCACGCCATCGAGGCCGGTATGGCTGGGGGTGATTTCGGGGGTTTCTTTTTTCACGATCAGGTCTCCTCGGTACGGGTCAGGCGATCCAATGTCTCGCGCACCAACGGGTTGGTCGAGGCAAAGCGCGGTTTGAAGCTTTGCCGTGCAGTGGCCAGGTCTTCTTCGTCCCAGTAGCCAATCAAAATGCCGCCTTCAGAAATCCGCGCCTGCACTTCCACCGAGCTGATCGCTGCATCGGAAACGGTGACACGCTGACGGGGACGGCGCGCCCACTGAAAGAGCGCCTCGTGCAGCCGCTCGCGCACGTCCTCATAGGCGGGATCGGCGCCCAAATCGTGAAACTCATTGGGGTCGGTCTGCAGGTCGTAGAGCATGGGGCGGAAATTCTCGAACAGCACGTACTTCCACCGGCCGTCGAAGATCATGCGCATCCAGGAGTCGATAGGATCCACGTCGAGCTCGATGCGTGCATCCTGAAAGGCAAAGTCGTACTCGCAAACCACGTAGTCGCGCCAGTCGCGAGGGGTTTCGCCGAACAGCAAGGGGCGCAGCGAACGGCCGTCGATCACATGGGGTACAGGTGGGCCGCCGTAGACGTCGAGAAATGTGGGTGCAATATCCACGGCTTCGACCAGATGCTGACAACGCGTACCGCGGGTGGCGTCAGCGCGCTCATCGGGGTCCACGATGATCAGCGGCATGCGAATCACGGGGTCGTGAAACAGGTCTTTTTCGCCCATCCAGTGATCGCCCAGGTAATCGCCATGGTCGGAAGTGAACACGATCATGGTGTTGTCCATGAGGCCCTTGGCTTCCATGAAATCGAACAGCAGACCCAGTTGATCGTCGATCTGTTTGATCAAGCCCATGTACGCTGGTATCACCGCTTCGCGCACGCCATCGCGCGAGAAGGTCTGTGATACTCGGTGGCGCATCATGGCGGCGTACACCGGGTGGGGATTCTCGCGCTCGACCTCGCTGCGCACCACCGGCAGCACGTCGTCGGCGCTGTACAGGCTGGCATAAGGCTCAGGAACAATGTAGGGCCAATGAGGCTTGATGTACGACAGATGCAAACACCAGGGCTGCTCGCCTGCCTCGTTCATGAAATCCATGGCGCGGCGAGTGATGTAAGGGGTCTCGGCATGTTCGTCCGGTACCTTTGCCGCCAGCGTGGAGTACTTCAGGAACCAGCCCGAGCGCTCCTTGCCGTCGGCGTCCACGCCGGTGTTTGCCCAGTTCTCCCATGGATTGTCGCCGCCAAAGCCCTGTTCTTCGAGGTAACGGTTGTAGTTGGGATCGGGATCGTGGCCCGAGTAGGGGTGAATGCCGTCGTCGCGCTCGTAGGGGTCGAAACCGCATTCGGCAATTCGCACCCCGATCTGGGAATTGGGGTCGATGCCCAGGCGCGACATGCCCGCGTAATCGGCCCTCATGTGCGTTTTACCGACCAGAACCGATTGCACACCCAGGGGCCGCAGGTGATCACCGATGGTCATCTCTCCGGCCTTCAGCGGCACGAAGTTCCAGCTGGCGCCATGCGAATGCACATAGCGCCCCGTGTAGTAGCTCATGCGCGAGGGCCCGCACACGGGCGATTGTACGTAGGCGCGGTCGAAAATCACGCCCCGGCTGGCCAGACGATCGAGGTTGGGAGTGTGCAACTTTGGATGACCAAAGCACGACAGATAGTCGGCCCGGAGCTGGTCACACATGATGAAAAGCACATTCTTGGTGCGTCGAGTCATGGTCCCTCCTGAGTATCGGGTGCCGTCGCACGACTCGTGTGCGTGGCACGCATTTCTGTGAATATTCTAGGGAGGGGTACCGAGGTGGGGAATTGGTTTGTTTTGATAGCGATTACCTTTGGTGATCACTATCTCAAGAGAAACTTCTGACTCGCGACGCGGTCATGCAAGGGTGTCGTGCCGGCGTTGCCATCAGGACGCATCGCCGGACGTCGCAAAATCAACCAACAGAGGTGAGCTTATGAAATTGTCGAAATCCGCACTGGCAGGTGTTTTGGGCAGTGGCCTACTGATGGTCGCCGCGCCGGCTCTGGCCGACGACCTGGAAGGCCGCATCGAGTCGGTCGACACGGCCAATCGCACCTTCACGGTGCAGGGCATTCAGTTTCACGTCGACGACCGTACCGATTACGACGACGGTCTGCGCAGCTTTTCGGATCTGAAAGTCGGTCAAAAGGTCGAGGTCGATTTCGATTGGCGAGATGGGAGGCACGTGGCCACCGAAATCGAACTCGACGATTGACGCCTCTGCTATTGCTTTGCGTTGCGGGTGGCGCGCCAAACGCGACGGTCATTCTCGACAACGCCCGAGATGATGTCGCCGTTGACGGCGCCCACATAGCTATCGTTTCCTGCGCGGAAGCGAATTTCGTCGCCTCGCAGGCGACCATCCTGGAGGGGAGCACCGCTGAGCGTGCCCGCCAGCATTTGGTAGGTTTGCTCCAGCTCCAGGGTGTAGCCATCGTCGGTCCGCCAGGTGCCGTGCACCTGGGCGGGCACAATCCAGAGCAGGGCGCTGCACCATCGCGTGCAATCTTCGTCGGTGCGGTCGGTTTGATCGGGTTCCCAGTCGCCCATGCGAAAGCTATTGGAAACAATGCGGGTGCCGGGCTCCAGGGCCAATAAGGTGGGCATGAGCTTTTCGTTGATCGATGGCAGCAGGAACATCGTGATGACGTCGGCATCGCTGAAATCGGTTTGGAAGAGGTCGCCCTCTTCGAAGGTGGCGAGATGCGCCACGCCGGCCTCTTCAGCCCTGCGTTTGGCCAAGGCCACCATGTCGGGGTTGT
>JAJUJN010000230.1 GCA_029265335.1 Alcaligenaceae bacterium | reverse complement strand
GTTATCGCTCACCGAGAGGCGCACCAGGTCGTCGTGAGCATGCAGGCTCACCCTGACGCGCGGTCGCGAGCTCGCGCCGTGATTGAGCGCGTTGTCGATCAGATTGTGCAGGGCAATCGAGAGCAGGGTGGCGTCGGCCTGCACAATCACTTCCTTCTTGGGAAGCTCGAGTTCGATAGGTGTAGTGGCCGGGTAACCTGCAACCACATCGCGAATCATCTGGTCGATGGCCACCGGCGAGGGATGAATCTGCAGACGTGGCTCGCGCAGCCGAGTATCCACAATGAGGCTGTTGGTGAGCAAAGTGAGCCTTTGGCTGGCCAAACGGATGTTGTCGAGGCGCGCGTTGACTTCGGGCGGGGTGCGATCGGCCAGAAAACGCAGAGAGTCGAGCGACATTTTGATCATGGCTGCCGGGGTGCGAAATTCGTGCGAGGCCATCGACAACAACTGACGCTGCTCGGTTTCGGCTTGCTGCACGTCGCGCAGCGCTGCTTCGAGGTCGCGCGTGCGCGCTTTCACTTTGTCTTCCAGTTCCTGATTCTTGCTGGTCAGCAGCTTCATCAGCACGGCGCGTTCCTCCTGGTGGCTGCGTTGTACCGCCAGGGCTTGAAAGTAAAGAGCGGCCTGCAACATGAGTAGGGTGAGAAAGGCCACCACATGCCAGATCCAATAGAGTGAGGCCAGCGGCACCCAGGCAGGCAACGGTGTACCCAGTAAGGAGAGCACGTAGGCCACGCTGGTCCAGAAGAAAGCCAGCAGCGGTACTCCCAGGCTGAGAGCGAGAAGGTTGCGCCGCCACATGCGCCAGAGGATCAGGCCGCTGCCGAGGAGCAGGGCGGGCAGCATGAGCAACAGCGCCAAGGGATAGAGCGGTGCCGCAGGAAACAGCACGGCGCCCACGGCCAGCAAGGCCACGGCAATCGCCAAGCCCATCAGCACGTGCCAGAGTGGACGCGAGGCGCGGTGACGATTCAGGCCGAACAGTTCACACAGAAACCAGACACCCAAGCTGAAGGCCAACAGCCCGCTGAGGGTACCTAGCGGATTCAGCCAGCTACGCGGTACAAAGGTGAAATAGTGGTGTATCAGCCCGTTGCTGAGTAGCAGCGTAAGCGTTAGAGCACCCACGTAGGCAAACCACACCAGATGAATCCGCTGGCGCAGCAGAAGAAACAAGCTGAGCGCCGTACCTTGCAGCAGCACGCCTATGGTCAGCAGGACGCCGAGCAGCACACCATGACGCGTGGCAACGTCGGCAAAAGAGCTTGAGCGCAGCAGACGTAGATAGGCGGCGTGTGTGCCCTGGTTTTCCACTCGCAGCAAGACGGAGTGGCCAGAGGCTTGTGGCGGCTGGAAAGCGAAAGTGGGCTTGAGGTACGGTCTTTCTGTGGTGGTGGAGTTCACCTGTTCCCCGGCCGTACCCAGCAAACGCAAAGAACCATCGGGCATAGCCAGCCACGCAGTCACCCGGTCAAGATGTGCGGGGCCGGTCTGAATCAGCCATTCGTCAGAGGTGTCGGAGGTCGTGGGCGCCAGGTCGAAGGCCAGCCAGATGGCAGGCGGTCCGAAGCCCTGGCTGCGCGAATATTCGTAGGGCACGAACTCGCCGCGTCGGTAGGCGGCCAGTGCCAGCGCCGAGTCAGTGAAGTGGGCGTGGTGATGGCTGGTCCACACTTCCGGCCCGAGGGTGACGGCATTGTGCTCGGGTGCGATCATCACGCCGGTCGCTTGCGCCTGGCTCATCAAACTGAGTACGAGCGCCAGCAGAAAACGATAGAATGTTTTCACAACCAATTTGATTCAACCCTTGAAGATCGGAGGGTGATCTTGTCCACGCTTAGTTCCAGGCCGCGCAGCACTATCGCTTTGGTGGAGGACGAAAGTGTTCTGCGCCAGGAAATGGCCTTTCAGCTCGGGCAATACGGTTTTACCGTGCAAACCTTCGAGTCGGCCACCGGGTTTTACCGTTTCATGGCGGTGAACGAAAACGTCATTGCTGTGCTCGACATCGGTCTCGAGGGCGAAGACGGCCTGTCGATCTGTCGTTACCTTCGGCAGCACAACCCGCAGTTGGGCATCGTGCTCATCACGGCCCGCGGCTTGCGTCACGACCGGCTCGCCGGTCTGGCCGCCGGGGCCGATGCCTATCTGGTGAAGCCGATCGATATCGATGAACTGGTATTGATCCTCAAACGGCTCGACGAACGCCTGCAAGCCACCCATATTTCCCCTGCGGGCGCGGGTGCTCAGGCCGGCGCAAGTGCTGCCCCTTCCACCCGCGAAACGGGCTGGCAGCTGAGTACCGCCGGCACCACTTTGCTGGCACCCAACGGGGGCCATGTCATGCTGGCCGCCAACGAAACTCAGCTCCTGCGTCGCCTGGTAGGGCGTGCGGGCGATGTCTGCAGTCATGCCGAGCTCGGCGCTGCGTTGGGCATCCTGCCCGAAGAGCTCGACAAACACCGGCTGGAAGTGATCATCAGTCGTTTGCGCGCCAAAACGCTGCGCCAGACCGGCCTGCGTCTGCCCTTGCAGTCGAGTCGAGGCGCAGGGTATTGCTGGGTGGACACCCCCGAGTTTGAGCATGTGTCCGACGCCTAGCTACGCCGAAATATCAGGCTGAAGTTGTTGGCGGGCATGGCTCGAATCGTTTCGAGTTCCAGGCCGTGCTCGCGCGCAATCTCCGCCACGTCTTCGAGGTTGCGCACTCCAAAGCGTGGGTCGCGCTCGCGCAGCCAGTGGTCGAAAGCCTCGTTGCTGGGCGAGGTGTGTTGCCCCTCGCGTCGGTAGGCGCCATACGTATACAGGAAGCCGTGTGGTTTCAAAGCGCGCGCTGCACCCGCCATCAGCGCCGGGACTGTTTGCCAGGGCGTGTAGTGCACCACGTTGATGCACAAGACGGCGTTGAATTCCTCGCTGGGCCAAGCGTGCAGCGCGGCATCGAAGTGGCGGGGTTCAGCCACATTCGGCAAGCGGGCATGCTGAATCCAGGCAGCGATGGAGGGCAGCTGGCTCGCGTCGGCCTCGCTGGGCTGCCAATGCACCTGGGGCAATGACTGAGCAAAGTGCACGATATGTTCGCCGGTGCCGCTGCCCACTTCCAGCACACGATCGCCGGGCTTCAGCTCCGGTTGCAGCACTTCGAGAATCGCGTCGCGATTGCGGGCGGTGGCCGGAGCGTAACGGCGGAGATCGTGAGTATTCATGCCATCATTGTAGTAGACGCAGTGTGCGGGCCGCAGGCGCCAAGGGTTGCGTGAAAACACAGAACGGGCGGAGTATGCTTTACTTCGGGCTCGCATTGCCCTTTGCATCACCCGGTACCCTAACAGCATGAGTTCACCAGCTTCCCCACGCCGCGCTCGCAGAAGCGCCCGCCAAGAGCCTTTCAATCCGCACATCGAAGGCTTGGCCTATGGTCCGTTGGATCGTCTGGTGGGTTACGCGGTGCGGCGAGCCCAGATCCGCCTCTACGAAGATTTCGGCGAGGCCTTGCAGCCCTGGAACATCACGCCGCAACGCTTCTCCGCGCTCACGCTGATCTACCACAACCCTGGCATCAAGCCCACCGAACTGGCACGGGCCATGGGCATCGCTCGGTCTGGGGTGGTGATCATTCTGGATTGGCTTGAGGCTGCAGGCTATGTGCGGCGGGTGGGCGATCAGGCCGACAAACGCACGTTGGCGCTGGAAGTGAGCACAGAAGGCAAAACGGCCTTGCGCAACATCACCAAAGCGGTTGAAGCGCACGATGCCCGCATGTCCACCAGGCTCAGTGCCGAAGAAAAAAAACAGCTGATGGCCTTGCTCGAACGCCTTGGGGTCTAAGCCTGCCACCACATAGCCTGTCATCACTTGGCAAGGCTGGCCTGATCACAAATCCGGAAAAAGCGGCAATCGGTTAGCTGACGCATCTGGCGCCGCCCCGGGCGCCGACAAACTACCCACGCGCACGCCCAGCAGGCGGATGCGCCGCTCCAGCGACACTCGCTTCAAGCAGAGGCCAGCCGCACGGCGAATGGCGCGGGCGTCTGCCGTAGGTTGCTCCAGAGTGAGGTCGCGGGTAACGGTTTGGAAATTGTCGAAGCGCAATTTGATACCGATCGTGCGACCCTCTCGTTGCAGGCGCAGCAGGTCAGCCGCCACCCGTTCGCTCAGGCGTGTGATTGAGTGCTAAAGCTTTTGACGTTCTCTCACGGCGTGCAGGTCTCGCTCGAATGTTGTTTCTCGTC
>JAJUJN010000462.1 GCA_029265335.1 Alcaligenaceae bacterium | reverse complement strand
CCACCATTTTGCTGGTGCCTTTGATCTCCGTGCGGAGCTCGTGGCCACCCCTGCCTCCGTGGATTGGCAACAGCAATTGAAGCGACCGGGGGTGCCTCGGCTGGCGCTGCCCGGCCAGTTGCCGGGCCTGAGCCAGGCCGGGGCGGTAGCCGTGATCGGCGTGACTTTTCCTGGCGAAGATCTGGCCGGCTGGACACTCTTGGCACGTGTGAACCTTACCCTGGTGGCAATCCACACGCTGCTTGCCAACGATGTGCCCTGCTGTTGGCGGATCGACGCGGCCGGCAAACCGGTCTTCATCAGCCAGGCGCCCATGCAAGCCATGGCGGCCGAGGTATATTCCATGGCCCTCTCGGTCAACGAGGAAGCCAACTGGCGGGTGGCCTACCACCCCCCGCTGGGCGACTCCACGCTTGGTCTGGGCCGTTTGCCCGAAGGCATACTCATTGCCGGGCTGCTCTTCACCCTGTTTCTCAACGCCAGCCAACGCCTGGCCGCGCTGGCGCGGTTTCATGCCGAAAGAATTCGTCATGCGGCCACACACGACGCGCTCACCGGGCTTTACAACCGCCGTTCCTTGGCCGAGTGGCTGGCCGGCGCAGTAGAAAGTGCCGCGCGCCAGCATCGCCCACTGGCGGTGGCCATGGTGCAGGTGCGCGGCGTCAAAGCCATCATCAGCACTTTCGGCCATGAGGTTGGCGACCAGGCCCTGCAGGAAATGGCCAGGCGCTTGCACGCCAGCGTGCCGGCCGACGCGGTGGTGGCGCGGGTGGGCGACGGTGACTTCGTGCTGGCGGTGGTGGGTGACAACGAAGCGGCTGCCCGCGAGCGGCTGGAGCGCTTGCTGGCCCGTTTGGCGGAGCCTGTGGTGTTGGCCAACGGTCACGCCCGCTTGCGCCTTTACGCGGGCCTGCGCATGGCCAACCAGCCCCAGGCTGACGGAGATAGCATGCGTTATGTGCGGGATGCCGATCTTGCACTGCTGCAGGCGCGGCAGATGGGGCCGGGCAGTTGTGTGGTGTATACGGCCGACCTCACGGCACGCTTTCTGGCCCGGCAGTCGTTGCGCAATGATGTGCAGCAGGCCATCGAGCAAGAGGAGTTTCAGCTGCATTATCAGCCGATTGTGGATGCTCGCACGGGCCGCGTACGTGCGCTCGAGGCCTTGCTGCGCTGGGAGCACCCCGAGCGTGGCAAAGTGTCGCCCTCGGAGTTCGTGCCACTGGCCGAAGAAACTGGCCAGATCGTTGCCATTACCGACTGGTGCCTGCGCGCGGTGTGCCGCGATGCCGCCGCTTTGCGTCGCCAAGGCATTCACGACATTCCCCTGAGCCTGAATATTTCGGCGCACGATTTTCGCCGCACCGATCTGGTGACCCTGGTAAAAACCGCTCTAGATGAAGCCAACTTGCCGCCGCAAGCCTTGCAGCTGGAAATCACCGAGAGCGTGCTTATCTACGATCACGCCACGGCCGTGGCCAAGCTGCATCGCTTGCAGCAACTCGGCATTGTGCTGGCGCTCGACGACTTTGGCACCGGTTATTCCAGCCTCAACTATCTCAAGCAATTGCCCATCGGCAAGATCAAGATCGACCGCTGCTTTGTGGAGCAGGTCACCACCGAACCCCGCGACGCCGCCATTGTGCAGGGCATCCTGATCATTGCCCGTCAATTGCAGATCACGGTGGTGGCAGAAGGGGTGGAAACCGAGGCTCAGCTCGCGTATCTCACCCGGGCAGGCTGCGACGAATTACAGGGCTTTATGCTGGCGCCACCGCAGCCTTTGGAGCTGTTGCGCAACACGCTCTTGCGTGAGCCGGGCGCTCGCGTGTGTTTGCCGGGTGATAACACCGCTGGGCGGCAAGCTTCCTACACCCTGCTG
>JAJUJN010000259.1 GCA_029265335.1 Alcaligenaceae bacterium | reverse complement strand
TCTTGATAGGCCGGGCCGGCAATCATGGAAACCACAGGCGCGCTGATGCGCAAGTCGGACAGTTGCTTGCGGATGAGGACCAGATCGTTGATGTAGCCGGTGATGACGATCCAGTCGGGCTGGGCTGCCTTGACCTGAGTGAGTGCAGCCGAGTGATCCATGGTGTTGATCGCGTAGCGCTCGAAAAAGACCACATTCATGCCGCGGTCTTTGGCGGAAACGTCCATTTCTTCGGCGATGGCGAGCGGAAAGAGATCGTTGCGCGCCAGAATGGCCACCTTGATGTCGCTGCCGAGCTTGCCTTTGACGATGTCGGCCAAGGGGTTGGTGAGCGTGTCGTTAGGGGTGAAGGTGCCGAACAGATACTTGTAGCCTTGGTCGTACACCTGCGACGACGATGCGGTAGGCGCGATCATGGGAATGCCGTAGCGTTCAGCCACCGTGCTGGCGGCCTTGGCGGCACCGGAGCCGAAGGGCCCGAACAGAAAGTTGACCTTGTCTTGCGTAATCTGCCGCTCGGCCGTTTGCACCGCCCGCGGCGTGTTGGATTGGTAATCGGAATAGACGATTTCGACCTGATACTTTTTGCCGTCGACCTCGATACCCCCCTGCTTGTTGACCTCTTCGGCCCAGATGTCGTAGCCGCGCTGCTGCTTGAGGGCCTCGGGAGCCAGCGGACCGGTGAGCGGCAGCGGTGCCCCGAACTTGATGACGTCTTGCGCCTGAAGGGGGAACGCCAGCCCTGCGGCCAGGGCGCCGATGGCCAGCACCTGCATGCCGGCGCGCTTGAAAGAACTCGAACGCTGTGTCATGGCAACTCCTTGAATCGATCTGTGGAACACCTTGACCCCACCCTGGGTGGGGGATTCGTGCACCTCGGTCGACGGGCGGAAAATCGGTGACGATGATGCTGGCAGCCAGGGCCCGGCGGCGGGGATACAACCAATATAGCAACCGCCTAACGCGCTTAGGATCACGTGTTTTCGAGTGCCGACTTCGATTTTTTGGAACACTTACCAAGCGTGAAACACGGCGGTTTTTGCGGTGCATCATGGACCCCTCAGTGTGCCTGAGACATAGCGGTAAGGCAGCGTAAAACGCACATTTGTTGGGGTAAATACGGGGCCAAGTCCCACAAGTACTCTGGCAAACTGCAAAATGTTTGTTGGCATGAAAGTTGATTGGCCAAGCAAGCCGCTTTCTAAACGCCTTGTTCGGCGTTCGCCTCCGGAGAAAGAATGCTGCAACCGCAAGCGCTGCGATACTTTGCCGAAGTAGCCCGCACGGGCTCGCTGCGCCTTGCTTCCGACGCCTATTTCATTGCCCCCAGCGCCATCAGCCGGCAAATTGCCAACCTCGAAAAAGACGTAGGCACGGCGCTTTTCGAACGCACTTCGCGCGGCATGGTGCTCACCGAAGCGGGCCAACTGCTGCTCGATTTCGTAGCGCACACCAACACCAGTGTCGAGCGCGTTCGTTCGGCCATCGAAGACCTCAGCCAGCTCAAGCGCGGCACCGTGAGGCTGGCCGTGGTGGAGGCCACCACCAGCGCTTATTTGCCCGGGCTCATCGCCCGCTTCAACCAAGAACATCCCGGCGTACAGTTCCGCATTCGCCACCGCGGCACGCACGAGGTGGCCGAGCTCGTGGCCACCGACGCGGCCGATATCGGGCTGGCGTTCAACATTCCCAACCGCGAAGATCTCCGCCTGCTGGGGCGCATCGCCCAGCCCATGCAGGTGATTGGCCGCCCCGGCCACCCGCTGCTCACCAAGGGGCCCGTGAGCATGCAAGACCTCGACGGCGCGCCCATCGCACTGCCCGACCACACCTTCGGCATTCGCCATGTGGTGGAACGGGCCGCGCGCACCGCCGGCACCACACTGAACCTGGTGCACGAGTCCAATTCGCTGCAACTCTTGAAGGCGCTGGTCAGTTGTACCGACCTGCTCACTGTCATGCCGCGCATGACTTTCGAGTTCGAGGTGAGCCAAGGCAGCCTGCAACACGCGCCGCTCAACGACACCATGGCGGCCCAGGCCAGCATCGATATCGTGGCAGCTCGCGGTCGTCAATTGCCTCTGGCCGCCCGCACCTTTCTCCAGCTCTTGCAGGAATCATGCCGAAGCTGAATCCCTGAGTCGGCTCGTTCTCCGCAGGAGCGCCCTCTTGGCGCGCTCCATCGAATCGGGGCAAGCTGTGTAGGCGCGTGGGTGGACCTGGCGCGGTCGGTGTTCTTTTTTTTCGAAGTGCTCGCTCACCTCTGGTGCCTTCCTGGGCGTACGGGTGCATTGTTCAATCGATGAATCCTTTTGAACTGTTCGACCAGGAGCCCAGCATGCAAACCGAACCCATCCGTTCACCCTACGACGGCAGTGTGGTGGGCCATATGCCGGTGGCCGCCGCCAGCGACATCGAAAACGCCATTGTTCAAGCGCAGGCCTCGTTCGATGTCATGCGCAAGCTGCCGCGCTTTGTGCGCGCCGACATCCTGGCGCGCGCCGCCGAAGTCCTCGCCGAACGACGCCACGAGTTCGAACGGTTGATCGCCGCCGAAGCCGGCAAACCTCTGTACGATGCCAGGGGCGAACTTTCGCGCTCGATCTTCAACTTGCGCAACGCCGCGGCCGAAGCTCGCCGCACCCATGGCGAGGAGGTACCGCTCGACGTCGACGCCGGGGTGTTCGAATACCAAACCACCGATGCGTCCGGCAAACCCGTGTCGTTGGCCGATGCCGATGCCGAAGTGTTCGCGCGGATGCGACAACGAATTGGCATTGCCCGTCGCTATCCCATCGGGCCCATTCTGGCCATTGCGCCGTTCAACTTTCCATTGAATCTGGTGCTCCACAAAGTAGCGCCAGCGTTGGCTGTCGGTAACTCGGTGGTGCTCAAGCCGGCGCCCCAAACCCCGCTCACCTCACGGCTGATGCTCGAAATCTTCGAAGCCGCGGGCCTGCCCGCGGGTGCCCTGCAGGTGCTGCACTGCCCCGTAGCGCTGGCCGAACAAATGGTAAAAGACGAACGTTTCGCCATGGTCACTTTCACCGGCAGCGCCAAAGTGGGCTGGCATATCAAATCCATTGCCGGCCGCAAAAAAGTCGCGCTGGAGCTCGGCGGCAACGGTGCGGTGATCGTGGCGGAAGACGCCGACCTCGACCTCGCCGCCACACGTTGCGTGCGCGGCGGCGTCGTATATGGCGGGCAATATTGCATTGGCGTGCAACGCATTCTGGTGCACGAATCCGTCGCCGAAGCCTTCACCCAAAAGCTCGTGGCCGGCGTGCGCGCCTGCAAGGTGGGCAACCCGCTCGAAGACGGGGTCGACGTCGGGCCGGTGATCGACGAAGCCTCGGCAGAACGCATCCAGAGTTGGGTCGACGAAGCGGTGGCCGGCGGCGCCCAGGTACTCGCCGGGGGCACCCGCGAGCGTGCGGTCGTGCAGCCCACAGTGCTCACCAACACCAAACCGGGCATGAAAGTAGAAGACGAAGAAATCTTCGGCCCGGTGCTTACGGTGAACACTTACCGCGATTGGAACGACGCCGTGCACCGCGCCGCCGACTCCCGCTACGGCCTTCAAGGGGGTATTTTCACCAACGACCTGCGACGCGCTTTCCAGGCTGTAGAAGACTGGGAAGTGGGCGGACTGATGGTGAACGATGTGCCGATCTATCGAATCGACAACATGCCTTTCGGCGGCTGGAAAGATTCGGGCACGGGCCGAGAAGGCACTCGATATGCCATGGACGAAATGTCGGAGATCCGACACCTGGTGATCAATTACGCGTAACGAGGGAAGGTGAGGATCCTCGAAGCGACGAAC